>JBCDIO010000056.1:0-10679 GCA_038748815.1 Bacteroidota bacterium | reverse complement strand
CTGGATAATTTTTCGGTAGACGCGGACCTGGTAGCCTTCCCTGAACCCGTCAACGAACAGGAGAAGTTCTTTGTCGCCTCCCGCAATCTTTATGCTCAATATTACACGATTAAGAGTGCCGAGAATCGCCTCGACAAATACGTGCTTACGGCCCCTTTTTCGGGCGTGCTAACTTCGGTTAATATCAACAACGGAGCCTTAGTACGAGCTGGACAGAGTCTAGGGGAGCTCATGAACACAGGCTCTTACGAATTAGAAGCCACCATCCCTCTATCTGAATTGGAATACCTACAAGTGGGTAATCGAGTGCAACTCCGCTCCGAGGATATTAATGGAGAATGGACGGGTAAGGTAAAGCGGATCAGCAATCAAATTGATCCAAGTACCCAATCGGTGCGGGTGTTCATCGAAGTAAGTGGTAAGAATTTACGCGAAGGTATGTACCTGACCGGGTTAGCCAATGCTTCTACCATTAAGGATGCTTTTGCCTTACCGCGAAATCTGATCGTTAACCAAAATCAAGTGTATCAAGTCCAGGATACTTTATTGCGGCTGCGGGAAGTGGAGGTCGTGAAGATCACCGCAGAGTCCGCCATTGTCAAAGGACTACCGGAAGGTATGCAGTTGCTGAAAGAACCGATCCCCGGTGCCTTTGATGGTATGCCGGTCAAAGTAAGTCGTTCTGAACAACTGGGCACGATCCAATAATTTGAATTCTCATTCTGGAACCACGATATAAGCAGTTCATCCTATGAGAGGGGTAATCAATTACTTTATCAATAATCCGATTGCGGCCAACTTGCTCATGTTCGGTCTTTTGATCATGGGTTTCTTTGGCCTGTACAGTATGAAGTCCACCTTTTTCCCAGAAGTGGAAAGTCGGATCATTTCTATTCAAGCCGTTTATCCGGGCGCGTCGCCAGAGGAAGTAGAGGAAGGGATCATCAATAAGATTGAAGAAAACCTGAAGGGGTTGACGGGCGTCGAGCAATATACCTCGGTATCGCGCGAAAACTCCGGGTCGGTAACGGTGGAAATCGCACGCGGCTACGACATTGACGTGATTCTGCAAGATGTGAAAAACTCGGTCGATCGGATCAGCTCTTTTCCGGTGGGTATGGAGCCTCTGGTCGTTTACAAGCGAGAAAGCCTAGGCTTCGCCATCACCTTTGCCATCAGTGGGGATGTCGACCTGAAAACCCTGAAACGCTACGGTAGGCAAGTAGAAGACGACCTAAGGGCTATCGATGGAATTTCCAAAGTGTCCCTAAGTGGATTCCCCGACGAAGAGATCGAAATTGCTTTTCGGGAGAAAGATCTTCGGGCCTATAATATGACCTTTCAAGAAGCCTCTCAGGCGATTCGGAATTACAATATTCAGATCACCGGGGGTACGCTGAAAGGAGAACGCGAAGAATTCCTGATTCGTGCGGATAATAAAGAATACTTCGGCAAAGACCTGGAGGACATTCCGGTGAAAACCACCGCTGATGGTACGGTCATCCTCTTGCGGGACATCGCCAATGTGCGGGACCAATGGGCGGATAATCCCGACCGCTCGTACATGAACGGCGAACCTTCAGTAGTTGTGAACGTGCAGAATACGCTAGAGGAGGATATGATCAGCATCGTGGATGATGTACGAGTGTATATCGACGACTTTAACGCCGAAAACGAGATCGTACAAGCCACTGTGATTCGAGATTCTTCCATCACCCTCCGGCAACGGATTGCTTTGTTGACGGAGAATGGGATCATTGGGTTTACCTTGGTATTGATTCTCTTGGCGATGTTCTTGCACTGGCGGCTCGCTTTCTGGGTAGCTATTGCCATTCCGATTTCTTTTGCCGGGATGTTCATTATGGCAAACCTACTGGGTATCACGATCAATGTAATTTCCTTATTCGGGATGATTCTGGTGATCGGGATTCTGGTCGATGACGGGATTGTCATCGGGGAGAGTATCTATCAGCAATACGAAAATGGTGACGCGCGCCTGAAAGCAGCCAGTGATGGTACCATGCGGGTATTACCTGCGGTATTCTCAGCAATTGTCACAACCGTAATTGCTTTTTCTACCTTCTTGTTCATCGATGGACAATTGGGCGATTTCTTCTCAGAGATGTCCTTAGTGGTCATTTTCTCGCTGGTCTTTTCCTTGGTAGAAGGAGCGTTTATTCTGCCCACGCACGTGGCGCATTCCAAAGCCTTAAGTCGGGACTCACAACCGAACCGGGTACAAAAGACCTTTGAGCAGGTAATGGATTACCTGCGCTATAAATTGTACGCTCCCGCCTTGCGGTTTGCGATGCACAATAAGTTCCTGACCGTCGCTTTCTTTACTGGGATTCTAATCATGAGTTTTGGTGCCTTCGGTGGTGGAATTGTAAAGGGAACCTTCTTCCCCGTGATCGAACGAGACGATCTGGATATCACGCTGCAGATGCCCGCGGGTACCCGCGAGGGCATCACCATTGACTGGTTGAATCACATCGAAGAATCTGCCTGGAAGGTGAACGAACGGATCAGCGAAGAATTCTTTGATGGAGAGAAAGAAGCCATCCAGAAAATTGAAAAGGTGCTTGGACCATCTTCTTACCAAGGCTCTGTAAAGGTATCCCTGTTAGAAGGAGAAAATCGGGATAGTCTGCGCCTACGTCGTATGATCAACGAAATTCGAAAAGAAGTAGGGCCTATTGCCTCCGCCGAGGTGGTATCTTACGGGGCCGCATCCTTCTTTGGGAAACCCATTTCGGTCTCCCTCGTCGGCGATAATTACGAAGAGCTCAACGCGGCCACCGACGAACTCATCTCGGAATTAGCACAGCTCACCGAACTGAGTGATGTGGTCGATAACAATCAGGAAGGACTCCGCGAAATCAATGTAAAACTCAAGGAAAAAGCCCAATATCTCGGCTTGAATTTGCAGGAAGTCGTAGGGCAAGTGCGGTCCGGTTTCTTCGGTAGTGAAGTGCAACGCCTACAACGCGGGCGCGATGAAGTGAAAGTCTGGGTGCGTTACGACGAGCAGGATCGTACGGATATTACCCAGTTGGCCGATATGCAGGTACGCTTCTTGGATGGGCGGGAATTCCCCCTATCCGAAATTGCGGACCTCTCCGTGACTCGCGGGGTCATCAGTATCAATCACCTCAATGGTAAACGCGAGGTGAAAATAGAAGCTGACGTCTCCAATGATGACGTTTCCGTGTCGGACATGACCGTCAGCGTAAAAGAAAAGATCGCACCCGCGGTGGTGGATAAATACCCTAGTGTGACGGCCTTGTACGAAGGACAAAACCGCGAACAGGAGAAATCTCAGAAATCCCTACAGATCATTCTGCCCATCGTCTTATTATTGATGTTCTTCTCCATCGCCTTGACCTTCCGCTCGATTAGCCAAACGCTAGCGGTCTTCTTATTGATTCCATTCGGGTTCATTGGAGTGATCTGGGGGCACTGGCTCATCGGTTTACCGATCAGTTTATTCTCCTTCCTTGGGGTTATTGCCCTGGTGGGTATCCTGGTCAACGATGCTCTGGTATTCGTGGCCACCTACAATCAAAACTTACAGGAAGGCAAACCGCAAATGGATGCCCTGTACGACGCGGGACTCTCACGTTTCCGGCCCATTGTCTTGACTTCGGTAACCACCTTTGCTGGTTTGGCACCGCTCTTATTTGAGAAAAGCTTGCAGGCCCAATTCCTGATTCCCATGGCGATTTCCGTATCCTTTGGTCTGCTGGTGATCACGGCAATTATCTTGTTGATTTTACCCGTATTCCTCATCATTGCGAATCGCTTTAAAGTCTATTCTTCCTACGCCTGGAATGGGGTGAAACCCACCTACGAGCAAGTGGAAACGAGTGTAGCCGGTAACGGTGGGTACGACTTTGTGATCTACGGAGTACTGATTATTGTGGGCGTTGCCCTGGCGGCTAATTTCTTTGGCCCCTCGGTAGCTCTACTATTGATGCAATAAAAAAGAATGGCCTCGGCCTTGACCAAATACGACCAAGCGATCATAAACCAACTCAATTAGATAATTATGCTTCGTATTGCCATCGATATGGACGAGGTGATTGCCGATGTGCTCCCTAAATTCCAAGATCTGTATTTCCAAAAGTTTGGGGTTGAGATTAATCCCGACGATCACTACGGAAAGAAGATCTACCAATTGCCGGGGGCTTTAGAGATTCGGAATGAACTCTACAAGCCAGGATTTTTCGCCGACTTGCCCGTTATCGAAGGGGCACAAGAAGGTATTCGAGCATTACAGGAGCACTACGAAATCTATATCGTGACAGCGGCTAGTGAGTTTCGCCACTCGCTCGGCGATAAGCACGATTGGTTACAAGAGCATTTTCCTTCCATTCACTGGAAGAATATGATATTCTGCGGGGATAAAAGTATCATCCGCACGGACTACATGATCGATGATCACGCCTTTAATTTAGAGACTTTCCAAGGGAAAGGACTCTTGTTTACGGCGCATCATAACGTAGAAGAAAAGCGCTTCACCCGGCTCAATAACTGGGCCGAGGTAACGGAATTCTTCCGGAAAGAACGGGAGGCATAGGCGGATCAAGGGCAATTTGATACCTTTGCAGGTATGAGCGAATTGGTGCAGAAATTGAAGAAGCTGTTTTTTATACAGCTGCGGTTTGCCCTAACTTCCTCCATGGCAACCTTGGTGGATCTGGGCCTGTGGACCCTACTCACTTATCTGAAACTATTGGCCCCCGAAACGGCCAATATCGTTTCCGGATTTTGTGGGATGGTCGTCAATTTCTTCTTGCAGAAGAGATACGTCTTCGACCTGCAACGCAAGGTGAGCACGGCCTTTATTATGGCCCTCGTGGTTTCCTTAGGAGGCATCGCCTTGGGTACGTTCATTATCTCCCTGTTGGTTCAAATTCCTTTCTTCACCGGCGATTTTCAGATCCTGGCGAAGCTGTGTGCCACAGGAATCGTTTTCTTTTACAACTTCTTCCTCAAGCGCTACGTCTTTGAAAAGCGATTCTTTGAGGTGGATTGATCAGGTAGACCCATTGAAATACTGGACAGGAACAGCAAGACATGCGACAACAGCGATTTGACCAGATTGGCAGGTGGCTCGTTCCCCTTTTCTTTGTGGCTTGGCTAGGGCTTGGCCTGACCATCTTCGACGACTATGGCGTCACCTTTGACGATGCCATTCAGCGGCGGCATGGCCTGATCTCCGCCGACTATCTCAACACCTACTTCCATTGGTACCTAGGGAATAACGAACCCGACTACGACCTCATGGACTACGAGCACCGTTACTACGGTACGCTCTTTTCGATGGTGGGTTATATGTTAGAATGTTGGCTTGATCTGGAGACTTTTCGGGAATTTCACCTGGTGCGTCACCTGATGGTATTTTTGCTCTTTTGGGTGGCTACGGTGGTTTTTTACCGCATGCTCCATCGACAATTCCAATCCTGGTTTTGGGCCCTCTTGGGTACGCTTATTCTGATACTTAGTCCGCGGATCTTTGCCCACGCGTTCTTCAATGTGAAAGACTTGGTGATGCTCTCGGCCTATATCTATTGTATGGGTAGTTTGTCGAGGCTCATCGATTCGCAAAAGTGGGGCTGGCTGCTCTGGCATGGCTTCCTTACGGGCGTTGCGATCAACGTGCGTATTCTGGGAGTCGTCGTTCCGGCCTTTACCCTGGGGTGGATACTCTTTCATATTCTGGCGCAGGATAAACCTTGGCTTGCTCTGCGCAGCTGGATTCCCAAAGTAGCAGTGTACGGGCTTGTTTCCTTTGCCTTTACCGTTTTATTCTGGCCCTACCTCTGGGAGAATCCGGTGGGTAATTTGCTGGAATCATTCTCCGTAATGGGCAAGTACATCTGGGCGGGGCAAGTGCTCTTGTTTGCCGAATACTTTCAGGCGCAGGATATCCCCTGGTTTTATTTGCCTGCCTGGATGCTGATTACGATTCCCTTGGCTTATTGGGTGCTTTTCTGGCGAGGAGTAGTGCCCATCACGGGCGGTCTCCTGGGGAAGCTGAGGAAATGGGATTGGTCCTGGATGCACGACCGTCGCATGCGCTACGAAGCAATGCATTTGGGTTTCTTCTTGATGCCGATATTGATCGTGTTGATCAAGCAATCGACCCTCTACGATGGCTGGCGGCAAATGTTTTTCATTTATCCTTCGTTTGTGGCCATTGCGCTCACGGGACTGTGGAAGTGGTCGGAAGCCTGGAATCGGAAACCCAATCCGAATTGGCGCTGGGCCCTTTGGATTGGGGTAACCCTAAGTTTAGGGCAAGTGACTTGGAAGATGATTGAAATTCATCCGCATCAACAAGTGTACTTCAATGCACTGGGTGGAGACAACCGCGTGATACGCTTTGAGCAAGATTATTGGGGCGTGGCCTACAAGCAAGGCTTTGAAGCCATTCTGGCCCAAGATACTTCCAGCTGTATCACCTTCTATGTGTCGAATTATCCGGGTACGGCCAATTGGCAATACTTACCCGAAGACGATAAAGTGCTGTTCTGTCCGAAATGGAAATTAAAAGATCGCCCTAAGTATTACTTAACCAACTACCGGGGCGAGACTGAAATGAAACGATATCGGAGCAACGCAGCGCGCTTCTGGCGACCCTTCCACATCATCGAAGTGGATGGCAATCCCATTCTGGGCGTCTACCAACTCCGAGACGATTGATCATGGTCCGGCAGCTCCGGGCCGGAAAATATCAACGAGTTATGTTAACCCACATTACACGACTTTTTTGCCTCGGCTTATTCTTAGCAATGGCTAACCCTTTGGTGGCGCAAGAACCATTGACCCTAGAAGATGCTGTGGTAACAGCCCTGAATAACAGCTTTCAAAAACAGATTGCGGAGGAGGACCTGTTTATCGCCCAGAATAATAACGACTGGGGAACGGCCGGCCGCTATCCGACGGTAACCGCTGGGGTAAATACCCAGAATGGATTTACTAATTCGGTGAATCCCGCCAATGTGGTGTTGCCAGAATTTAGTCAGTTGTCCAGCGCGGGTGCCGGAAATATTGATGCCAACTGGGTGCTCTTTAATGGCGGTCGGGTGAAAACGACCAAGCGACAGTTAGAGCTCTTGGAACAACGAAGTGAGATTGGTGTAAATCGGGTAGTCGAGCAAGTGGTGAGCCAGGTCAGTCAGGCTTATTACCTCGTGTTGATTCAGGGAGAACAGTTGGATGTGTTGGAAGAAATTCTGTCGCTTTCGGCCGACCGCATCGAATACCAGGAAGTGCGGCAGGAGTTCGGGCAAGCAGGGTCCTTTGATCTGCTGCAAGCCCAAGACGCCTTACTAGTGGACTCCACGAACTTCATCCGTCAGATGAATGCTTACAATAACGCCGTTCGCAATTTGAATATCGCCATGGGGGTAGAGGACATCAACAAGGATTATAACTACCAGACCCCTTTGGAATTTGCGCCTTCCAATTACGATTTGGCGGCCTTGCAACAACAGCTATTAGGTAATAATAAGGATCTACAAGACCTGCAAATGGCCCGCGAATTGGCCTTGGTCAACACCGAACTACAGCGGGCGAGCTGGTTTCCCTCGGTGAGCCTGAATACGGGGGTGAGTTATAATGCCTCGGTAACCTACATCAATGCGATTAACCCTTTTACCATGGAAGAATTTGGGACCAATCCGGGTTCTAATTTTAATTACTACCTCAACCTAGGCGTTAATTATACTCTTTACAATGGTGGGGTACGGAAGCGCAATGTAGAGAATGCACAAGTACAGGAATTGCAAACGCAGTACCGTATCGAAGATCTACGCCGCACCTTACGCGGGCAGGTAGAAAACCAGTTGGTGGCCTATAATGAACAGCAGGCTTTACTGGAATTGACCAATGCGCAGATTGAAACCGCTCGCCAGAATATGGCCTTAGCCGAAGAACGCTTCAAGGGCGGCTTGATTAGCTCCTTTGATTATCGGTCGGTGCAGTTGAGTTATATCAACGCTTCACAAGCTCGCCTGAATAACTATTACAATATGAAGTTAGCGGAGATTTCGCTGCTGCAAGTGGTTGGGGCACTGGTACAGTAAGCCCTACACAAAATGCTTGAGCATACGGACCTCTTTCGGAGTCAGGTGACGCCACCTAGGCCCGGGAGAGGTCTTTTTTTGTACTTTATATGTGCCTTCCCCTGGATTATAAAACCAAGTGAATATGTTGAAAATAAGTGTTGTTTTGTCCTTCTTAATTGTGTGGGTTATCAGTCCGAGCACGGCCCAAGAAGGCTTCAAAAAGGAATACGATTTCGGAGGCTTGATCACAAGTGTTCACCAACTTTTAGTTAAGGAAGATACCCTTGTTTTAATTGGAAATACGTTGACCGCTGAGCCGAATCAAGTGGGGGTGCTCTTCGCTAAGCTGGACACCTTAGGCAACGTGCTAAGCCAACGAATTATCTATGATACCTTATACGGAGGGAGCTTTGTATTTAATGTTAACTTCGAAGCTATAGCCACTTCCGATGGGGGTTATCTGATACCAGGTGTCCTTTTTTATACTCCTTTCCAGTATTTTCTACTCAAGCTTACTGTGGATGGGGAAGTAGAATTTATTCAACATTTAGACATTGAAGAGACCGTTTCTGTTTTCCCCATGCATCCTATCGAAGTCGAGGACGGGTACCTGGTGGCAGGAACTTCGCAAGTAGAGTTTGGAGGTACCTTTAATGGCCAGTTTTTTGTAAACAAATATGACTTGCAGGGTAATTTACAATGGAACCAATTCTACGGGATGCAAGCACTGGAAGAACGAAGTGGAACCTTTATAGAACTCCACCCCAATCTATTTGTATTAGCCGGAAGTAGGTCCAATGCCCCGCTCATAGATGATCCAGATACGTATTGGACCAGAGCGCATATCCTTGCCATTGACTCTACGGGGGCCTTTCAATGGAATTGGCAAGGACCCAATAACGAGGAATCCTATATTTCCAACTTGCTTTTTATTGAAGATGAAGGTTGGATATATACGACAAGTGAGTTGGAATTTGAAGTTGAGCTTTACTACGGTTTTCGAACAAAAGTAGTTTGTAGAGACTTGGCGTTTGAAAAAAAGTGGGAGCATCCTTTGTCAACCACAGCATGGCAATTGAATGGTACAACTGAATTGATTTATACGAAAGACCACTCTCTAGTTACCGTCGGACGTTGGATTCTACCGAATGCACCCACGCCCTACCCCGACTCCGTGGAAGTGGACCGGTGGTCACCTACCAATATTACGAAACTAAGTATGGAAGGGGACTCTTTATGGTCCCGCTTAGATACGATGGAGATTGGAGTGGAGACCTCTGGTCATTATCTGAATACAGCGACCATCCTCTCTTCCGGCAGTGTGGTAGCAGCGGGCAATTTTGATGATAATTCCGTGGGTAAGCAAAAAGTCTGGGTGATCAAAGTCGGCAAAGATGGCTGCCTGGGCGATTCCTGCAATTTGGTTTCTTCCACTCCCTTTGTGCGGCCTCCTGCAGAAGAAACCAGGGTTTATCCTAACCCAGCGAGCCAAGACCTTTATGTAGATTTTGGGTTATTACCACAGGGCCCCAGCACTTTACAGATCCTGAATAGCCAAGGGGTGGTTATGCTGGAAAAGAGCTTGGCAGCAGGTCAGAGCCCTTTACAACGGATTGACACCGCTAGGTACCCTGCCGGAGTATATTTTTATCGACTGCTGGAGGCGGGTACGCTCATCAGTGTGGGGCAGTTTTTGGTGGTCGATTAGTACAGTAAGGATCTTGGCTTTTTTCACCAAAAATATCTCCAATGCTTTGGCAGGAACTTGCTATTTTCTAAAAATAGGAGGTAATTAAGATTCATTTATCGCTTTTCAAAATGTAATCCTTGCCTAAGAAATTCTTTGCTCAAAAGTTAGAAACCTATGGCTCCACGCAAAAATCTGGAAAGGTTAACCAGCGGTTCATTCCAAAGTTAAAAGAAGATCACTATTTCATAGTTAATATTCCTCTGGACGGGGATGCGCCTAAGCAGTATATCAAAGCGTATTTCTACTTTAAGAATTGCCCCAGAAAATCCAAACCAAATTCTTGGCCAGGGTATTTTGCCAAGTCTGGAGGAAAGTCTTATCCTCATGAATCAGTCATTGAGTATACAATCAATAAGATTGGTGAATATCTCGGCTTGAATATGAATGAGACTAAACTGGTTATGGCAAACGGTCAAATTCGCTTTCTTAGTAAGGATTTTATCGACCAAAGTAAAAAGCAGCGTCTTATTCACGGAATTGATATTCTGGCAGAGTACTTTGAGGATAAAGACTTTGTTCATCATATCAATAAGGATCGTAAGAATAGAAGGAAGTACTTCACTTTTCAGGAGGTAGAGCAAGCGATCATACATGTTTACCCCAGCGAAGCGAACGAGTTAATAATTAACTTGGTTAAACTATTAACCTTCGATGCCATCGTGGGTAATAACGACCGACATTTTTATAATTGGGGAGTCATAGGGAACTACATAGTAAGAGAAGGAGAAGCGGTAAAATTTGCTCCTATTTATGACTCTGCCAGAGCCTTGATGTGGAACTTTACCGAAGAGAAAATTGATTACGTATATACCCATTTTTTGAGTGGAGACCAATTCTTGGATCAATATATATTG
>JBCDIO010000055.1:0-10691 GCA_038748815.1 Bacteroidota bacterium | reverse complement strand
TTTTACTACGAGAATGATTCAGATCTAAGCCCCGATGAAATTGCTACGATTAAGGGCACCCGAATGGTCGATATTGTTTTGAACAATACGGACCTGGATATTATGCAAGAGAATATCTTTATTGCCATGCCACACGAAATGTTGTGTACGGCTCCCAATTCCCAAGAAACCGTCGAAGGAACGGTTGCTTTAGAAAGCGGCCTGACGCTAGAAGGCATTGAGATTGATGTAGAAGTAGATGGACTTGGGTTAAATGTTGGGAGCCAAGTAACGGGCCCCGGTGGTATCTTCTCCATCGGAGATATTGAGACCTGCGATGGCTATAATGTGATACCAACTTTCGAGGGCGTTGCCGACGACGGCGTTACTACCATGGATATTGTCCTTTTACAACGGCATATACTGGGGATTGAACCACTTACAACACCTTATCAACTGATTGCCGGCGACGCGAATAATTCAGGAACAATAACAACTCTGGACATTGTAGACATCCGGAAGGTGATTTTACAGATTAGCCCTGCATTTACCAACAATACAAATTGGCGATTTGTAGACGCTGCTTACACGTTCCAGAATCCAGATAATCCGTTTGCGGAGTCATTCCCAGAGTCCGTGCACATTCCTAATCTGACGGTGCTGACTAATGCTTCTTTTGTGGCCATAAAAGTTGGAGACCTCAATGCGAGTTCATTAGGAAACTCATTGCTAGGCTCCGAGCAGCGATCTAACGACGAGCTTTTATTCACCGCAGTGGATCAAGCTTATAAGGCTGGGGATATTATCGAATTGCGATTAAGTGCCGAAGAACTCGAGAAATTCGTTGCTTTCCAGTTTACTTTGAATTATGATCTCACTCAGCTGGAATGGCTAGGGGCAAAGGAAAATGCTACCTTAAATTTTGCTGCGAAAAATTATTTCTCCATGCCAGAAGCGGGTGCTGTCACCATTGCCTGGACTCAAAGTCCAGAGGCTGAAGCACCTAATGAAAAATGGATTGATCTCCGGTTCAGGGCTTTAGAAACCGGTGCACATTTATTGGACGTAGTCAGTTTGAATGGCCGATATACAAAAGCGTTGGCGTATCGAGAAGATTTTGCAGCTACTGCTGTTCAACTTGCTTTCTCGCAAAATGGAGACCTAGTAAATGTTGAAGATCGGTACGAGTTATACCAGAATATTCCCAATCCAGTAATTAACACCACTGAAATAGGGTTTTATCTCCCAAATGCTAGCCAGGGAACAATTCGTATCTTGGATGTCAACGGGCGGGAAGTTTACACCGTAAATCAATCTTTTGACCAGGGACTGAATACCTGGATTCTAGATCGATCTATGCTAAATGTAGCCGGTGGAGTTTACTTTTACGAATTGCGTACTGATTTTGGTACGATCAGCCGGTCAATGGCTATTGTACGTTGATCAAGGACTTAAATTTTCGTCGAAAAAAGGGAGTTTTACCTTCGGGTAAGGGTCCCTTTTTTTGTGTTTATGTCTAGGCCTGATAGTGGCAGATTTGGTGAGAACTCTCTGAAAAAGTATATTGACCTATAAATAAGTAGTCAAACGAAGCCTATGAATCAGTTATACCCTAACCTCTTCGAACCGTTGGATCTTGGGTTTACAACCCTCCGAAACCGTGTGATCATGGGATCAATGCACACGGGTCTAGAAGAGGAAAGGAATGGATTTACCAAGTTGGCGGCTTATTTCGCAGAACGAGCAAGAGGAGAAGTTGGCCTCATTGTAACTGGAGGAATCGCTCCCAATCGAGCGGGTTGGGTAGCCCCGTTTTCTGGTAAGCTAACCACGAAACGGGAGGCAAAAAAGCATCAGGAAATAACGAATGCAGTGCACGCCGAGGGAGGTAAGATTTGTATGCAAATTTTGCATACCGGCCGCTATGGCTATCACCCATTCTCCGTAGCTCCCACTTCCATCAAAGCACCCATTACACCCTTTAAGCCCTGGCAATTAAGTGCCAGCGGTATTCAACGGACCATACGCGACTATACTCGCTGTGCTTCCCTCGCCCAAGAGGCTGGTTATGACGGCGTTGAGATTATGGGCTCGGAAGGATATCTGATTAATCAATTTATTGCTAGCAAGACGAATAAACGAACCGATGAATGGGGAGGGTCGTACGAAAACCGTATGCGCTTTCCTATTGAGATCGTACGGGGTGTTCGGGAGGCCGTTGGTCCAAACTTTATTATCATCTACCGCCTATCAATGCTCGATTTAGTCAAAGGGGGAAGCTCTTGGGACGAAATTGTATTGCTAGCAAAAAAGATCGAGGAAGCCGGAGCTACGATCATTAATACAGGTATTGGTTGGCACGAAGCTAGAATTCCTACCATTGCTACCATGGTTCCTCGAGCTGGGTTCGCCTGGGTGACTAAGCGGATTATGGGAGAAGTTTCCATCCCTTTGGTAACTACCAACCGAATCAATACTCCAGAGGTAGCCGAGGAACTCTTGGCTAATGGCTCCGCTAATTTAATTTCTATGGCTCGCCCGTTCTTGGCGGATGCCTTCTTTATGAAGAAAGCGAAGGAAGGCCGAGCCGATGAGATCAACACTTGTATCGCCTGTAATCAAGCTTGTCTAGATCATGTTTTTCAGAAAAAGGCCGCTAGTTGCCTGGTTAACCCCAGGGCTTGTAATGAAACAGAATTGAATTACACCCCTACTTCAAGCAAAAAGAAAGTGGCCGTAATCGGAGCTGGTCCCGCTGGTCTGTCCGCCGCTACTGTGGCTGCCGAACGAGGGCATCAGGTAGATCTATTTGAAGCAAGGGATGAAATTGGGGGGCAGTTCAATTTAGCTAAAGTGATTCCCGGAAAAGAAGAGTTTCACGAGACGGTTCGGTATTTCCGTCGTCAGATAGAACTAACCGGAGTCAATTTGTTGCTCAACACCAAAGCGACCGAGCACCAATTGAAGACTGCAGGATACGATGAGATCATTCTGGCAACGGGAGTTGCGCCACGCATTCCGAAGATTGTAGGAATCGATCATCCGAAAGCTGTTTCCTATATGGATGTATTGAGTGGTAAAGTAAAAGTAGGTAAAAGAGTAGCTATCATCGGTGCGGGTGGAATTGGCTTTGATGTCGCGGACTTTCTGGTGCATGGAGAAAAATCGCCGAGCATGGACATCGCAGTCTTTTTGAAAGAATGGGGAGTTGATCCCAGTTATCAAATAAACGGTGGCTTAACGGAACCCGAACCAGAAGCTCCCGCCCGAGAAGTGTTTTTACTGCAGCGGTCGGGTGGAAAGTTAGGTGCTCGCTTAGGTAAAACAACGGGTTGGATTCATCGTTCTACGCTGCGACAGAAAAGAGTACAGATGATTGGGCATGTTCAATACGAAAAAATTGATGATGCAGGATTACATATACTGCAGAAAGATAAGCCAATGGTGTTAGAGGTAGATCATGTAGTGATCTGCGCTGGGCAACTATCGGTCAATGAGCTAGAACAACCGTTACAGAATGTCGGCGTACCTATTCATCTAATTGGAGGCGCTAAGCTGGCGGCGGAATTAGATGCCAAAAGGGCGATTGAAGAAGGTGCTCGATTAGCAGCGAGTCTCTAGGCTCTACCTAAACTCGGACCATTAGAAATTAAGAAAATGCAGAATAGAAGAAATTTTTTCGGCTCGCTAATCACGGGGGTCTTGGGTGGGACTTTTATCGGCAATCGGGCTCCGAGCTGGTTACAGAGACGAAGAATATCTTCTACAGAAAACGTTCCAATCGTACTATCCACCTGGAGTCATGGCATACCGGCTAATGCTGAAGCCTGGAAAACACTGAGTCAGGGCGGACGTTCTATCGATGCCGTCGAGCTGGGGGTAAAAGTAATTGAAGCAGATCCTACCAATCATTCGGTGGGTATTGGTGGGATGCCAGATCGGGACGGTAATGTAACTTTAGATGCTTGTATTATGGATGATCGAGGAAACTGCGGAGGGGTTTGTTTTTTGCAGGGTTTTGTTCATCCTATTTCGGTAGCTAGAAGGGTTATGGACGAAACACCTCACGTTCTTCTCGCGGGGGCAGGCGCCCGTAAGTTCGCACTCGAACAGGGATTTCTTTCTCAGAATCTTCTGACTTCGGAAGCCCGCCAAGCTTGGGAAAAATGGAAGGTGAAATCAAATTATCAACCGGTCATAAACTGGGAAAATCACGATACGATTGGTATGGTCGCGATGGATGCTGAAGGAAATCTATCGGGAGCTTGCACTACGAGTGGGCTCGCTTTTAAGATGCAAGGAAGGGTAGGGGATTCTCCCATCATTGGTGCCGGGTTGTATGTAGATAACGAGGTTGGTGCAGCTGTTTGTACCGGAATGGGGGAAGAGATCATCCGTACGGTAGGGGCTTTTTCCATCGTAGAACTCATGCGTCACGGATATTCTCCAGAAGAAGCCTGTAAGGAGGCTATTCGTCGAGTCGTTGATAAAGGTCGACACAAAGAAATACAAATAGGTTATATAGCTTTGCGAAAGGATGGTAAAGTAGGTGCCTACGGTATCCATCCTGGCTTTAATTACGCTCTACACGATAAAAAAGATAACACGCTAGTTGATGCCCCCCATTATATAGGTTAAACTTGGTGACTGACGTGCTTAGATAGTCAGAAGGTAAATGCGTGCGGCATGAAAAGTAAGCAAATAAAAGTAGCAATTGCCGACGATCACCCGATCGTTCGATTAGGCTTGCGAGTCTTTTTAGACAACCTGCAAAGCCCTGCTTGCTCTATTAAAGGAGAGTTTAGCAATGGAGCGGATTTAATGGACTTCGTTTCCAAGCAGGAGGTGGATCTTATTGTTTTGGATTTGAACATGCCCAAGATGGATGGAATCACTACTTTGGGTAAAATCAATGAACTATCCAAACCACCTAAATTAATTGTCTATTCTGTTTATCACGATAATAAGATTGTCAAAGCGGCATTCAATTTAGGTATTGATGCTTACATCTTGAAGCAACGACCTATCGAAGAACTCGCCGAAGGGATCGAACAAATATTTAGTGGAAAAATGCATTCTTCAAAGCGGTTAGGTAAAATTCCGCGCAGTGCGATCCAAGAATCATTGGTTGAAGGGCTCCTGAGTGCCAAAGATGATCGTTATCTAAGTAAGCATCGGTTGACCAAACGCGAATTGGAAATTCTCCGATTAATTGCTCAAGCTATGAGTAATAAAGAGATCGGAAAACAACTTTTTATCAGTGATCAGACCGTAAGTGTTCATCGTAAGAATATCATGCGAAAATTAGGGGTCAGTAATACGGCTGGCCTAATTAAAGCCGCTTATGAGCATCAGCTAATTTAATGAGGTAGAAAGCCGCCAAAAGTTTGTCAGATGGCTGACGCATCGTCATTGGATAGTTAATGATATAGGCTAGTTTAAAAGCGTAAAATTCTGATTGTTACGGGTTAATGGATTGTAATTTGTTTGTTAGGAGTCAAAATACCCCTTTTCGGGTATGACGGAGCCTTTGTTTTCCCTTTATATTTGTACCAATACCACACACGCTATCCCCACGCACATTTTTTCCACCAGGATACCAGTTTCGGACAAACTTTACGGATTTTGAATTCCATTCAAATCTTTTTAGTTTTGTTAAGCGTTCTCGCGAAATCCCATGAGCAACATATTCTACTGACAGGATTTTGAGCACCTCCTCCCTGTAAGTTAGACGGTATTAGGTATCCCCTACTTCCCCTACCGTGTACTAAAAATTCCCTCTTGTGGATTTCTACAGCCATTTTACTGCTTCTATACTAAAGGAGTAGTACAGCTTGTCAGGTACGCTATACTGAGCTGGTTCTTTGTTTTGAGTTAAGTGACTTTTAGTACAGTTCTTTCTCATAAAATTTCGAACCATTTCAAATTAAAATCTCATGAAACAAGCGAATTTTACAAGTCCTATTGTATTACGCTGGGCTTTGTTGCCGCTTGCACTCTTCCTAATGATGGGGAGTACAGTTGCACAAACATTGGCCTGTAACGACAACGTGCAGGTCTCTGTTGATCCGACGCCAGATGGTACATGCACGATAGATCTTACTATCGACATGGCACTGGAGGCTCCGGATCCTGATGCTGATTACCTGATAGAGGTGCTTTCAGGGGTCAACGTTCTTTACACAGGTACCAATTCTGTTACTTTTTCTGGTGCCTCTCACCTGGGTCAATCCCTAGTTACTCGCGTAACTGATATCGCTTCTGGTAACAAATGCTGGGGTTCTATTTTCATCGAAGACAAAGCCGCTCCGGTAGTGAATTGTCAAGATGTGACCATCGAGTGTACCCAGGATTACAATACCGTAGTATTCCCTACGGCAGATGATAATTGTGATCCGACTCCGGATGTACAATTAGTTGATCAGCTTTTTCTCGATACTGATATTTGTGATGATAATACCGTTGAGATTGAGCGTATTTTCATCGCTATTGATGCTTCCGGGAACGAATCTGATCCTTGTTCTCAGCTTATTACCATCAACCGTTCGGATGTTACTTTCCCAATCGACCGTGAATGGGAGTGTACCATTTATGATACGTACAATAACGTAATCGGTGCTACTGCATACACCGGCGTGAACGCAACAACGGGTTCTGGTTTTCCAGGAAATACCGATGGGCAATACTGTAATTACGCGGTAACTAATACGGATGAAGTATTGGATGCCTGCGGTGAGACCTTCAAGATTATTCGTACTTGGACCGTATTAGATTGGTGTACTGGTTCTGTGATTACTTCGAATAGTTCTGGTGATAATATCCAGGTAATCAAAGTGGTAGATACTACACCTCCTGTGATTAGTATGTTGCCTTACACCGTTTCTGCCAATGTGCCAGGAGCACATCCACAGCCTTGTACGTCTCAAGATTTCTTACCACCTGCTACTGTTTCTGATGCATGTTCTGACTGGACCGTGCGGATTTTCACTCCAATTGGAGAGGCTATCTACGTAAATGGTGTAGACGGTGCTGCCGGTGGTATTATCCCTGCTCCCGGTTTAGAATTGGGTATCTATTCTATCCTTTACCAAGTTGAAGATGCCTGTAATAACATTACCGAGTTATTCGTAACGGTCGAAGTAATTGATGATATCGCTCCAACGGCTATTTGTGATGAAATTACCGAAGTGGCACTATCTTCTAATGGTCTAGCGGTAGTTCCCGCTGACGTATTTGACGATGGTTCATACGATAATTGCTGTGTAGATGAATTCTTAGTGCGTCGCATGGACGGTGATTGCAACGGAGCTTTTGATGAGTTTGGTCCAGATGTTGAGTTCTGCTGCTCTGATATAGCTAATAACCCAATTATGGTTGTTTTCCGGGTTGTTGACTGTTTCGGTAACTACAACGACTGCATGGTCGAAGTAAACGTAGAAGACAAATTACCTCCAGTAGGTACTTGCCCACCGAACGCAACGATTACCTGCGAAGATTTCCTCGCTAACTACGCGGCCGCGCTAGATGCCGGAGACGATTCTGTACTAGACGCATTCGGGGATGCTTCTTTCTTCGATAATTGCGAACCTTTAGTTGATTACCAGTGGGACTACTCTATCAATACCTGCCAAGAAGGTACTATCACTCGTTCTTGGGAAGTAAATGATCCATCTGGTAATACGCCATTCTCTTGTTCTCAGACGATCTTCGTGGAGCACGTATCCGACTGGGTTGTTGAATTCCCTGCTGATATCGATGCTACTTGTGAAGACGGTGAGCTGCCAGAATTTGGGGAGCCAGAAATTTTCTTTGATGAGTGTGAATTAATTGGTACTGCTTTTGAAGATATTTACTACTACATCGTTCCGGATGCATGTTATAAGGTAGTTCGTACATGGACGGTAATTAACTGGTGTGTATTCGATGACTTCGGTGCGGATATCTACTCAGAAGATGGATTCTCCGAAGCAGACCTATTCCAAGACTGGGATGGAGACTTCG
The DNA here is from genome assembly GCA_038748815.1 of Bacteroidota bacterium. Taxonomy (GTDB): domain Bacteria; phylum Bacteroidota; class Bacteroidia; order Chitinophagales; family Saprospiraceae; genus JBCDIO01. Next base: position 2,711 of record JBCDIO010000055.1, on the reverse strand, counting down.
ACTTCGACGATCGTACCTTCCGCGATGGGTTTAATAGCTCTGGAACGCCGGGTATTGCTGACGGATATATCTCTTACGATCAAACAATTAAAGTATTGGACGACGAAGCTCCGGTATTTGACGTAGTTGATGAAAATGTTTGTATTGAAGGTTCAACTTGCGATACTACCGTAGAATTGCCGGTTCCTGATGTAGCCGATTGCTCTTCTTCCATTTCCATTGTTGTGACTTCTGACCTTCCAGGTGGTACTGGCGATCAGTATGTATACAATAATGTGGGACCAGGTACTTATTCTGCTCTTTACACGGTTACCGACGAATGTGGAAATACTTCTTACGATGAGATCACTATTACTGTGGAAGATTGTAAGAAACCAACTCCTTATTGTGTGAATGGTTTAGTAATCGAAATCATGCAAACTGGAATGGTTGATATTTGGGCAGAAGACTTTGACGCTGGTAGCTTCGACAATTGCCCAGGTGCTGTCCAGTTGAGCTTCTCTGCGGATGTAACGAATACCTCTATCATCTACACTTGTGATGACCTTGGACAGCAGCCTATCCAGCTTTGGGTAACGGATGCCGCGGGTAACCAGGACTTCTGTGAAACATTCGTAGTCATTCAGGACAATATGGGTGCTTGTGGAGCCTCTGTTGTGGCTGGTGCGATGGAAACAGAAGAAGGACACGGAGTAGAAGAAGTTTCGGTAGAAGTAAATGGGGGCTTATTTAGCCAAGTGACCAGTAATGACGGGGCTTACTCGTTCGATAACCTACAGCAAGGTGGTGATTACTCCATCACTCCAAGCCACGATTCAAACGCTAGTGATGGTGTTTCTACCTACGATATCGTATTGATCACTCAGCATATTCTTGGATTGAACCAACTGGACTCTCCATACAAGATTATTGCTGCTGATGCGAACAATTCACAGACAATAACAACTCTTGATGTTGTAGAAATTCGTAAAGTAGTACTCCAGATTGCACCTAGCTTCACTAATAATACGAGCTGGCGGTTTGTGGATGCGGATTATGTATTCCCAGACGCAAGTAACCCATTTGATTCTTCTTTCCCTGAGTTGATTAATATCAATAACTTGAACGGAGAAATCGATAATGCAAACTTCGTAGCGATCAAAGTTGGTGATGTTAACGGTAACGCAGCGACCAACGCTATGGTAGAAGCAGTTAATCGGACAAACGGAGCCTTCCAAATCAATGCAGAAGACCGCCAAGTGAAAGCGGGCGAGACCTTTACGGTTGATTTTGCAGCTGACGCGGCTGCTTACGGATTCCAGTTTACCCTTAACTTCGACGAAGCTCTAGAAGTAGTTGATATCGTAGAAGGTATAGCGAAAACAGAAAACTTCGGTATGGCTCTATTGAGCGAAGGAGCAGTAACAGCTTCTTGGAATGAGGCGGATGCACGCCAGTTGAATGATAATTTGTTTAGCGTAACGTTCACTGCGAATGCAGATATGAAATTGAGCGAAGCATTGTCAATCAACTCCCGTTTCACCTCAGCCGAGGCTTACACGACGAATGGTCAACAAGATGTTGAATTGACCTTTAACGGAAATACAGTTGCTGGATTCGACTTATACCAAAACGTTCCAAACCCATTCAAGGGTGAAACGTTGATCGGGTTTGAACTTCCTGTTGCTGGAGCGGCCACTTTGACCGTGAACGATCTTTCAGGGAAAGTATTACGAGTAATTGATGGTAATTTCAATGCTGGATACAACGCAATTACCCTTTCTTCTAAGGATTTAGCAGAAGGTGTAATGTATTACACATTGCAAACTACCAACTTTACAGCTACCAAGAAATTGGTAATTGTTAAATAAAAATATAGGAGTGGCCCTTTGGGCCACTCCACTTTTTTATTTTTACAGTCTGAAACACCAAATTTTTACCCAGGATTATCAATCGCACCATGAAACAAGTCTTAAACCTACCACTTTTCGTATTCGCTTTCCTATTAATCTGCAACGCATCTTTCGCACAGGTGACTCTATCTACAGACGATGTTTCCACCATGAATGGAGAGGTAATCGAAGTTGATCTAAAAGTTGCGGGTTTTACCGGCGTCATCAGTGGTCAGTTTTTGATGAACTACGATCCAGCTATTCTGGAATTCGTAAGTGTGGGTAACTTAAACCTAGAATATCTTACGGCAGCTAACTTTGGTACACCACCTGATTTAGATGACGGAGAAATAACGTTTGCCTGGTTCGATGAGAGCCTTTCTGGAATTACCGTAGAGGACGGCACTTCTATCTTTACGATCACATTCAATGTGATTGGAGCGAATGGTTCTTCTACCATTTTGGATATTAATGAAGATCCACAAGCTAGTACCATGCTAGAGTTCGCGGATGGCAATGGAGTAGTGGTCGTAACCTCTCAAGAAGGAACAGTAACGGTTGGCGACCCAATGTCCGCACGGGATGTAGTTACGCAAGACTTTATTTTCTTCCCAGTTACCCCAAATCCAATAAAAGAATCTGGAGTGTTGTCATTCCAACTAAACGAGACAAAAGAAACCCGTTTAAGTATATACAACACGTCTGGGAAATTGCTCTTTGAGCACTCCCAGACATTCTTAAACGGCATCAATAACTTTGAGTTAACTAAAAATTATTTTCCCACAGCCGGATCTTATCTAATTGAACTTAATACAGGTACCTCCAAGGGTGTCCAACGAG
>JBCDIO010000054.1:0-10709 GCA_038748815.1 Bacteroidota bacterium | reverse complement strand
AAACACCATGTTAAATAGTATTTGAGGGCTTCCTTTGTAGCTTGCCTCGCCGAAGGCGGGCGGAGGCGGATTCATCGCACAACCGGTGGGCTGTCCACTTTCATTGGAATCAAGCGTGGATCCTATTCCCTAAAGAAATTAGGAAAAATGTACTCCTTGATCCACTTTCTTCCAAGGCCGGACTTTAGTTGTTTTTCTCTTTTCCTAGCTTCTGGTGCGGAGGTTAGAACTTCAGAGTGAATAATTGCCCAAGGCCCAAAGGGTGCAGTGGAACCGTGAGAGTTGGGTCGGTTGTGTTCTTCGAATCGGCGAGCAAGATCATTGGTGAAGCCCACGTAGGTTCTGTTGGAACTAGGTGAAAATAGGATATACACTACAAACATGGATTAAGAGTAGATTGTAAGTGTGTAAGGGGTAGAAATTAGCAAAACGACAAAGCCCCCAAACACTATGTTAAGTAGTATTTGAGGGCTTCCTTTGTAGCGGAGGCAGGACTTGAACCTACGACCTTCGGGTTATGAGCCCGACGAGCTACCAACTGCTCCACTCCGCGATCTTTACTCCGTAACTAAACTTCTTTAGTCGAACGGGATGGCAAATATAAAGGGCTTAAATGAAACACGCAAGGTTTGCTTCCTATTTTTGTCAAAATAGTAGAAGGGGCCTTCCCAAGGCACCCCCAATCTTCGTATCTTGTGGCCATGGAAAAAATTCCCTTTTCACCACCTCGAATTGATCGAGAAATCGTAGCAGAAGTAACCGATGCCCTCCGCTCGGGCTGGATTACCACCGGTCCGCGTACCAAAGCCCTCGAACGGGAAGTGGAAGCTCTCACTGGTGTTTCTAAAGTCCTCTGCGTGAATTCATGTACCGCCGGAATGGAGCTTATGCTTCGCTGGTTTGGGGTCGGTGCCGGGGATGAAGTGATCGTTCCAGCTTACACCTATTGCTCTACCGCAAATGTGGTTATTCACTGTGGAGCAACCCCGGTAATGGTGGATGTAAATCCGGCCGATGCGACCATCGATCCAGAAAAAGTGGCACAGGCTATTACTCCAAGAACCAAGGCAATTATGCCTGTTGACCTGGGAGGAATGCCAGCTCCCTACACCGCTCTGTGGGAAGTGGTTCGGGCGAACCAGCATCTATTTCAGCCATCGAATGCCCGACAGGAGCAACTGGGTAGACCTTTATTGTTAACGGATGGAGCCCACTCTTTGGGGGCATTGTACAAGGGAGCACCCGCGGCCCAGCAATCCGATGCGACGGTATTTTCTTTCCACGCAGTCAAAAACGTTACGACGGCCGAAGGAGGTGCCATCTGTCTGAATCTGCCAGCATCTTTCGACCCATTGGACATCTATAAGGAGTTAAATACCCAATCGCTGCACGGCCAGTCGAAAGACGCCTTGGCGAAGTTTGGGAAAAATAGCTGGGAATACGATGTCCATAGTGCCGGTTACAAGTGCAATATGCCCGATGTATTGGCAGCTATCGGCTTAGTAGAGATTAAACGATATGCCAAGGATACCCTGCCTAAGCGTAAGGATATTTTCCGAGCCTATCTCAACCAATTGACCAACTATTCGTGGGCGGAACTTCCAAGCTTGGAAAATGGGGACCGCCTGTCTTCATCCCATCTTTTTCTATTGCGCATTCGGGAGGCGAATTTGGATTTTCGCAATGCCATGATCCAAAAGATATTCGAACAAGGAGTCTCGGTCAACGTCCACTACAAGCCCTTACCGGTTCTTTCCTTTTACTACCAACTGGGGTATCGTATGGAGGACTACCCCGTAGCCAATGACTGGTGGAATCGAGTGATTACCCTGCCGATCTTTTACGATTTACAAGAATCCCAACTGAATCGCGTGGTGGAGGCGGTAGATACAGCCTATAGGCAACAACGAAGTACGAGCAACTAGTTGAACGGACTCTACCTTATGATCAAAAGAACCTCTGATCTAATGCTGGCTGCGGTGGCTTTACTGATGCTGTCTCCACTCTTGTTTGTGTTAGGAGCCTGGGTAGGGTTGTCCTCAAAAGGGGGGATTTTTTATCGGCAAGAACGGGTGGGGCGCTACGGGAAACCCTTCCAATTGATCAAGTTCCGCTCCATGCGGCCGGCTTCTGATCAACAAGGACTCCTTACCGTTGGAAAGGATCAGCGGATTACACCCGTCGGACACATTCTCCGAAAATATAAACTGGATGAACTACCTCAACTTTGGAATATTATCAAAGGAGAAATGAGTATTGTTGGACCCCGACCCGAAGTCCAGAAATACGTAGACTACTATTCTGCTCAACAAAGAAAGGTACTCGAACTACGTCCCGGTTTAACCGACTACGCATCGCTCGAATATTTTGAAGAGGCCCGTTTATTGGCCGCTAGCTCCGATCCGGAAAAGACCTATATAAACGAGGTTATGCCGGCCAAGTTAGCTTTAAACTTACGGTATCTTGCCGAGCAAAGCCCGCTAACGGATATGAAGATCATTGGGCAAACGATTGGGAAGATTCTGAAAGCTTAAGCTATCTGAGCTATTAGAGTATCCAGGGAATAATCGCTTTTCGTTTTTCGGGATAGTCCGCAAAATGCTCCCGGTACCAACGGTGATGACTGATGGCTCTAGGAATAAGGTTGGCGGCGGTCCAAATGGCAAAGGATAAAGCCGGTAAGTTCCAACACAAGAGTGCAAATCCAGCCCATTCTAAGATCTCTCCCATTAAGTTTGGGCAGGATACCCAACGGAATAAGCCTTTCTCTGGAAGTCGGTAACCCGTTTCTCCGGGTTTCCGTAAACTCAGCAAGTAGTTGTCTGACCAAATATTGATGATAGCACCAGTGAGAAACAGAACGCATCCTCCCATAAACCGAGGATCCAAGAGCCAATCCTCCGCGTAAATCGGGCCTAAACTTCCCAGAAAATGGCCATTGAAGTAACCATTACCCGCATTAAATAGAGCTGCCGAGAGGGCTATTGTTAGGGGCATTTTTTTGCCAGTAGTCTTGGTTCGCAAGGGATAAATCACACTCCTATTGAGATAGTGAGCCATCCAAAGACCAAAAAAAATCCACATGGGCCAAGTCTTGGAATTTTCACCCAGCAGGAAGAATCCCGCAAAAACCAACGGCGAGACCAACTCCATGACTATCCAGCCTAATTTGTTGGGTATCATTGGCCCCCAAGATTCCTTGGTGTGGCGACCGTAGGGGGCCGTGATATACAGTTGAACGGGAACAAGGATCAAGGCAAGTGCAATCCAACCGTAGACCAGGTAGGTGAAATAGTCGGTTTGCAGGGAAAGAGTACTTATTGCTATCGTCATTTTGCTATTTTGTGGGTGGCCCTCGACTCCGGTTTTATCCTTGGAGTATATCCTCACTACGCGTTCTTCGCCATTGGCAAAATCACATGGCACGGGGGCAAAAATAATCTGCCAATCGGGATTTCCAATTTTTTAATCGGATTATCCGCAGATTGGTCATTACGGCTAACTTAAATCAGTGTCGGCATGTTTAAACTTCTGACTCCCTTTATCGGCCTCCTTACCCTTTTAACCCTGCAATCTGTGGCCCAAACATCTAATTTATCCACCCAGGAATTGGAAGGTCTCACCGATCTATACGAACACCTACACGCCAATCCGGAATTATCCTTTCTAGAAAAAGAAACCTCGGCCCGAATGGCTCAAGAGTTAGCTAACTTAGGCTATACAGTAACCTCTGAAGTAGGAGGATATGGTGTGGTTGGCGTATTGGAGAATGGACCGGGGCCAACCATTTTGGTACGTGCAGACATGGATGCCTTACCCGTTCTGGAAGCCACGGGGCTTCCCTACGCTAGTACCGTGCGGGCTACCGATATTACCGGGGAGGATGTGCCGGTCATGCACGCCTGTGGACACGATATCCATATGACGGTATGGGTAGGAACTGCCCAGCGGATGGCGGCTAATCTCGACTTGTGGAGTGGTACGCTGGTATTTATGGGGCAACCCGCCGAGGAGCGATCCGGTGGAGCCAAAGCCATGCTTGCCGACGGTTTATACAGCCGCTTTCCAACACCCGACTATTGTTTGGCTATCCATACTAGTGCGGACCTGCCCGCGGGAACGATCGGACTTTGTCCAGGCTACGCCATGGCCAACGTAGATATGGTAGATATTGATGTTTTTGGGTCAGGAGGACACGGGGCTGCCCCACATACCACTAAAGATCCTGTTGTCTTATCGGCCAGAATGATCATGGCCATGCAAACGATCGTAGCTCGGGAAATAAATCCCCTAGAGCCAGCGGTGTTGACGGTAGGTTCTATCCAGGGTGGCACCAAGGGGAATATCATCCCCAATCAGGTACAACTACGTCTGACTTTACGCTCGTATTCCGATGAAGTACGCAATGCCCTCATTGAAAAGATTCGTCGAGTTTGTCAAGGAGTAGCGATATCTGCGGGCATTCCAGAAGATAAGTATCCGGTAGTGACTGTCTTAGACGAGTACACCCCTTCGCTCAAAAACGATGATGCCCTAGGGAAAAGAATGGAAGCTGTTTTCACGGAGACTCTTGGTGCAGACCGGGTAGTTACAACGACGCCCAGAATGGTAGGGGAAGATTTTGGTCGCTTGGGGCGCACCGAAGAGCAGGTACCTATTTTTTTGTATTGGCTGGGAAGTGTAGATCCTCAGGTATACGCCCAAGCTTTAGAAAATGGAGAGCAACTACCTTCCCTGCATTCGGCTGAGTTCAAGCCCTTGCCAAAGCCTACGATCGAAACGGGCGTGCAGTCGATGACGGCCATTCTGCAAGATTTACTTACAAAGTAAGTACTTTGTGAACTAAGTAAATGAATATTTTGGCCGAGGCGATTTTTGTTCAGATCAAGGCGCGGCGGAGCATCGTAGCCATAGCTACGAAGGCGAGTACGTAACGATGAGCTGGGCAAAAAGAACCCGTCAAAATGTTTAGAAATTTAGGTTACAAAGTAGTAAGTATGGAAACCTTTAAGTGGGGTATTATCGGCCTGGGTAAAATTGCCCATAAGTTTGCCAAAGATCTGCGGTTTGTTGAAGGTGCTACTTTGCACGCCGTGGCTTCTCGTTCGGAAGAACGATCACAGATTTTCGCGGACCAGTATAGCGTTCCTCAGTTTTATGGAACCTATTCTGGTATTCTTACCTCAGGAGTCGACGCCGTTTATATTGCCACACCGCACGTTTCGCATATGGAATTGGCCATAATGACCTTGGAAGCTGAAATCCCGGTTCTTTGCGAAAAGGCTTTTGGGATCAACGAAGAGGAAGTGCAGCGAATAGTCGATACCGCTCGTCGACGGAAGGTGTTTCTCATGGAGGCGCTGTGGACTCGCTTTCTTCCTAATATGTTGGCGGTTCGTGCCCAGATTGCTCAAGGCGATATTGGGCAAATTCGCAGCATTAGTGCTGATTTTGGTTTCAAAGCTCCTTTCGATCCGGAGAAGCGACTTTTTAATCCCCAGTTAGGGGGTGGAGCCCTGTTAGATATTGGTATTTATCCCGTATTTCTGGCTTACAGTCTTCTAGGGGAGCCAGAACATATCAGCGCGGCGGCCCAGCTGGGAACCACTGGCGTTGATGAAGAGATTGGGATGCTCTTTACCTATGAATCCGGCGCGATGGCCCACTTACAAGCTAGTTTTCGCTACACTAGCCCTTGTGAGGCACATATCTATGGATATGATGGGACGATTCGAATCCCAAGTCGCTGGCACGAAGGGAAGCAATACCAAATCGAACGGTATGCCGAGGATCAAGTACCCCAAGTGCATACACACGAATACCAAGCCTCTGGTTATGCTTTTGAAACGCTCCACGTGATGGAGCAAATTCGGGCTGGAAAGATAGAAAGCCCCTGGTGGTCTTTAGAGGACAGCCTCTCTTTAATGCGGGCTATGGATCGTATTCGCGCAATCATAGGTCTAAACTATCCTCAAGATGTAAGGTAGCGGACAGTCCTCTGCGCAAACGTACACTTGTTCTTGTGATTTTGTATGGTTATTTAACTAGAATGATATGGATATCATAATATAATGGTATAATTTTTAAAATTATCGCATAAATTGGAATACTGTCTTGTCATTCTATAAGCAATGTAGTACGTTTGTATTGTAATCGTTGACGAAATGAACGCACGTTTTTCTTATCCATGTTTTTATTATTTCTTCTATGCGGAGCATAGATGGGACTACCTTGTATAAATTTCATTTTTTATTGAAAACACAATTAAGTCCCAAAATCATGGGACTTTTTTTTTGCTCATAAGAACTATACCACCCTACGTACCATACCAATGAAACCGAGTTATTATTCATATTATTTTTTCACTCCGTAATCAGGAATTCCAATCAGATGACTGCTTGGAAGTCCTGTGGCCTCGGTCCAGGACTTTTTTATTGCGCCTTTTGAACTATTAACCATGAACTCAGCTGCTATTTACTCCCCCGTTTCCGTGCCTCTTGATCGTCAAATTGCGATTCAAGGGATAGCCGGTTCCTTTCACGAAATTGCTGCTCGTTGTTATTTTGACCAGGCACCCATTGCGATTAGTGCTTCCAAGACCTTTGATGAAATCGTAACTAAAGTAACGGAGCAAACGCAAGCTGGCCGTGGCTTAATGGCGATTGAGAATTCCCTGGCTGGAACCCTTATGAATAATTACTCTTTACTACTCCATTCTCAATTGAACATTGTTGGGGAGGTATATCTACGGATTAAGCAAAACCTGGCCGTTCTGCCGGGACAAGGTTTAACGGATCTGACCGAAGTACATTCCCATCCGATGGCCATTGCGCAGTGTCGGGATTTTTTCGCCCAGTATCCGCACGTTCGTTTAGTGGAGAATTCCGATACCGCTACCTCTGCTCGCCGTATTCAGGAAGGTCAGTTAAAAGGAGTAGGGGCTATCTGTTCGACCCTGGCGGCCGACATGTACGATTTAGATATCATATGTCCATCCATCGAAACCAATAAGAAAAATTACACACGCTTTTTGGTTTTGGAACACCAACGCCAGGCCAAAATGCAACAAAACGCCAATAAGGTATCCCTTTCTTTTACGCTCGCTCACGAGATTGGCAACTTACACAAAGTATTAGCTGTTTTCTCCGCGTATCAATTAAATATGACTAAAATCCAATCTACTCCCATTCCGGGGAAGACTTGGGAGTATAATTTCTTTGTAGACTTCGAGGTGGGAGGAACCCTCGGATGGGATTCTGCTATTGATGCGATCTCTCCGCTGGTCGATAGTCTCCGGATTATGGGGGTATATAACAAGGGGGATCACTTCGAATACTAAGAGTTTATTGGAAGGCCCATCTTTGGGCTGTAAAGGCCTATATATATATTAGAACACACTTTATCACGCTGTTTATTCAATGATTATTCCAGAAGCCCAACGGTTGTCCACCGTTCAAGAATACTACTTCAGTAAAAAGCTCCGAGAGATTGCCCAACGCAAAGCGCAAGGACAACCCATTTTAAATCTTGGAATTGGTAATCCGGATCTGCCTCCGGCACCTTCCGTTTTACATGCCTTACAACAAGCCATTGGACAACCGAATAATCACGGATACCAAAGTTACCGGGGAATCCCTGAATTACGGGCTGCCTTTGGTCAGTGGTATTTAGACCACTTTCAGGTTCAATTGGATCCAGAATCGGAGATATTACCCCTGATTGGCTCCAAAGAAGGTATTATGCACCTTTCTATGGCTTTTTTGGGGGAAGGTGATCAAGTTTTAGTGCCTAATCCGGGCTATCCAACGTACCGAGCGGCGGCCCAATTGGCCGGCGCGGAAGTGGTAGAATATACCCTCCGAGCCGAGCAGGGTTGGTATCCTGATCTGAATGCCCTTAGCCAGCTCGATCTTCGGCGAATCAAGATTATGTGGCTCAATTACCCACATATGCCAACGGGTACACCAGCCAATGCGGAGCGATTGCAGGCCTTGATCCAGTTTGCCAAAATGCACCGAATTCTCTTGGTAAATGATAATCCGTACAGTTTCATTCTCAATGAACGTCCTTTTAGCTTGCTGTCGATCCCCGGCGCGGAGGAAGTGGTATTGGAACTGAATTCACTTTCTAAATCCCACAATATGGCGGGATGGCGGGTAGGAGCCCTCTTCGGAAGGGCCGACTACTTAAATACGGTGTTGAAGTTTAAGAGCAATATGGACTCCGGTATGTTTCGAGCGGTGCAATTAGCGGCGGTCGAAGCCTTGAAACTACCAACCGATTGGTACGCTAACCTGAATGTCACCTACCAAAAGAGGCGAGCCCTGGTCTTTAATCTATTGGATGCGTTGGATTGTACCTACCAAGTAGATCAAGTAGGTATGTTTGTCTGGGCCCGAATCCCCGATCGCTTTGACAATAGTTTTGCAATGAGCGACCACCTTTTGGATCAGGCAAACGTTTTTATTACACCAGGAGGCATCTTCGGAACGTCTGGAGAAGCCTATATCCGGGCTTCTCTGTGCTTGTCAGAACCGGTGTTATTAGAAGCTACTCGGCGTATTGTCGCATTAGAAAAACCCGTTCAGGTAGAAAGAAATTAAGGTATGGTCGTCAGTATAGTAGGGGTTGGACACATTGGAGGATCATTAGCGATCTCCTTAATTGAAAACGGGTTTGCTGAGAAGATCATTGGTGTAGACCTACACCAGGAAAGCCTGGATAAGGCCTTGCGCCGACGGATCATCGACGAAGCTATGAATATCGAATCAGCGGTACAGGCCTCTGATTTGATTGTAGTAGCCACCCCGGTAGATAGCCTAAAAGAGCTCATTCCGCGGGTGCTGGACTTGGTAGACCAACAGGTGGTCATCGACGTTGGGTCGACCAAGGAAACCATTTTGAAGGCCGTAGCGCAACATCCCAAGAGAGGGCGTTTTGTGGCTACACACCCAATGGCTGGAAGAGAAAACTCTGGGGTAGAAGCAGCTATACCCAAGCTATTTGATCAGAAGTATACCGTACTCTGCGAGGTAGAAGAAAGTGATGCGGATGCAGTACAACTGGTAAAGGATATGTACGCTTCCATTCCGATGCATCTCGTTTATCTTAATGCTCAAGAACACGATACGCATACCGCTTATGTGAGCCATATTTCTCATATAACTTCTTTTGCGCTGGCATTGACGGTGCTAGAAAAAGAAAAAGACGAAAAACGGATTTTCGAGCTGGCCAGCAGTGGCTTTGGCTCGACGGTTCGCTTGGCCAAAAGTAGCCCTGATATGTGGGTACCTATTTTTCGCCAAAACCGAGATAATGTCTTGGACGTTCTCGACGAACACATTAACACACTGGCCCGCTTTCGGAGCTTGCTTATTAAAAAAGATTACGATCGTTTTTATGAGTTGATTGAGGAGGCCAATGTTATTCGAAAAATTTTGCAATAGACCTTAAATATTCGCCATCATGGAAATGCAAATTAAACCCGTATTTGATGTAAAGCATCGGCCCATTGTCATTGCCGGTCCTTGTAGTGCGGAGACCGAAGAACAGGTCATGCAGACTGCCCACGCCCTAGCACAACAGGGGGTTGATCTGTTTCGATCCGGTATTTGGAAACCCCGTACTCGCCCTAACTCCTTCGAAGGGGTAGGGGTTGCCGGTTTGGCCTGGTTAAAACGCGTGAAAGAAGAAACCGGCCTGAAAGTGACCACGGAGGTGGCTAAAACCCAACACGTCTTCGAAGCCCTGAAATACGGCATTGATGTATTATGGCTAGGGGCGCGTACCACCGTAAACCCGTTTTCGGTACAAGAGGTAGCCGATGCCCTAAAAGGAACAGATATTCCAGTTCTCATTAAAAACCCGATTAACCCAGATCTTAAACTTTGGATTGGTGCGATCGAGCGTATCTATAAAGCGGGAATCACACGCATCGGCGTGATTCACCGTGGCTTTTCTTATTATGGCGATTCAAAATATCGGAATATCCCACGTTGGCAACTACCTATTGAATTAAAGCGGCAGTTTCCGAATCTGGAAATTATTTGCGATAACAGCCACATTTGTGGCCGTCGCGATATTCTGCAAGAAGTAGCTCAGAAAGCTTTAGACCTAGACTTTGATGGGATCATGACCGAGGTGCATCCCACACCAGATGAAGCTTGGTCGGATGCCAAACAACAAATTACACCAGCTACGTTTAAGGATTTAGTTAGTGCTTTGGCGGTCCGGCAAACTTCTACGAATGATGTTGCCTTCTTGGAGGCCTTGGATCAATTGCGACACCAGATCGATGACATCGATGATCTATTGCTAAATCTATTGAGTAGTCGAATGCAATTAGCCGAGCGCATTGGGGAAGTGAAGAAGGCAAATAACGTTTCTATCCTGCAGCAGTCCCGCTGGAATGAAATCTTAGAGAAACAGATTGCAGTCGGTAAGATGAAGGGCCTAAGCGAGGAGTTTATGGCTCGTTTCTTAAAAGCAATTCACCAAGAATCGATCAACCGACAAGAAGAGGTGATGAGTGATAAAAATGCCTTACCTTCTTAAAGGTTCTACGGTAAGATGAAAAAAAGTCGCGCTCTTGGTTTAAGGAGGGCGATTTTTTTTTGCCGATACATTTGCCCCGTTATTTTAGCCTTGGAGTCGTGTTTTTGTCCCAGAGGAAGAACGATATATAAAGGTGATATGGTTGCTACTTTTTT
>JBCDIO010000053.1:0-10720 GCA_038748815.1 Bacteroidota bacterium | reverse complement strand
GTAGATACATACCCTCTACTGCTTTGGCTCTGAAATTAGCCCAAATTTTGGAGCGTTCCGTGGAGCAATTATTCTCGCTCGAAGAAGACGATTAAGGTCTTTCGTTTACCCTAAAATGGGAGGTCTAATTTTATTGTTTGGAAGTGATTGATTTTTTTTGGCTAAACCTTTGTTTATTTCGTCCTTTTCCCTAATTTAATTCCTACGATAGATAAAAACAGCAAATTTTATACGACTAGGGGAGTCTATGCCTGCCTTCCCCATTTTTAGAATCTAGCTGTGATCCATCTTTCCTGCATCTTGGACTTAATGGTAATCCACTTTGCCTTAGGTTCTATTGTCTAACCTGTACAATCTGTTATTTCTCAATGCATCTTCTTTTGATGCGCAAGTATCAATAATTAAACACCGATCTTTTATTTCTTAGCAGGTTGTACCTAAAACTTGATTCGTATGATTTACGAGACAAAAAACATCCGCAATGTGGTGCTCCTCGGACATTCTGGTTCCGGGAAGACCACGTTCTCTGAGACGATGCTGTTTGAAGCGGGAGCTATCAAACGGCGAGGTACAGTTGAAGAAGGGAGTACTATCTCCGATTACACGAACATCGAACAAGAACGAGGGAACTCGATTTTCAGTACCCTCATGCACGTGAACTGGAAAGATTCGAAGATCAACATTATTGACACCCCGGGCTTTGACGATTTTATCGGCGAAGTCATCTCTTCTCTTAAAGTAGCCGACACCGGCGTCATGGTGCTCAATGCGAAAAGTGGGGTAGAGGTAGGAACGGAAATTATTTGGGAATACATCGAACGCTTTGAGACACCTGGTATGTTTGTCGTTAACCAGGTCGATCACGAAAAAGCCGACTTTCAAAACACATTGGAACAAGCACAGGCACGCTTCGGACACAAAGTACTACCTGTTCAGTATCCGTTAAATCAGGGAACCAACTTCGACACCATCGTCGATGCACTCAGAATGACCCTCTATGTATTTCCACCCGATGGCGGAAAGCCAGAAAAACAACCCATCCCCGAGGCGGAAATGGGGCGCGCCCAAGAAATGCACAACGCATTAGTCGAAGCTGCGGCCGAAAACGACGAAACCCTCATGGAAAAGTTCTTCGAAGAGGGATCCCTCACCGAAGAGGAACTCACCATGGGACTCCGAATTGCGATTGCCAATCAAGAAGTTTTCCCGGTCTTTGTATGCTCGTCTCTCCAAAATAAAGGCTCGGGGTGTATTATGGGTTTCATCAATGACATTTGTCCATCACCCGCTGACCGACCTGCTGCGGCATTAGAAAACGGAGGAGAATTGGTCTGTGATTCTTCCGGAGATACCGGTCTGTTTATCTATAAGACCATCTCCGAACCAAGAGTGGGGAATGTCTCCTACTTCAAGGTGTATTCCGGTAAATTGGCCGCCGGCGACGAATTAATGAATCAAAATAACCGCAGTACCGAACGGTTTAGCCAGTTATTCTTAGCCAATGGTAAGATCCGCGATGGAATCAACGAGCTGCGGGCCGGTGACTTAGGCGTTACCGTTAAGCTAAAAGGTTCCCAGACCAATCAAACGCTACATCATAAAGGGCATCCAGTGTCCATAATGCCAATGGGATTCCCGACTCCTCGTATTCGAATGGCCATCCAGCCCCCGAATAAGAATGATATGGAGAAACTGATGAAAGCCCTCTTTACCATTGCAGAGGAAGATCCTACTTTAGTGGTTGAGCAATCGGCTACCCTCAAGCAAACAATCCTGCACGGGCAGGGGCAATTGCATTTGGATCTGATTGCCTACCGGATCGAGAAAGTGAATAATCTCCAGATGGAGTTTATTAAACCGAATATTGCCTACCGGGAGACCATCACCAAAATGGCTAACTCTTCTTACCGGCATAAAAAGCAATCCGGTGGTTCGGGACAGTTCGCCGAGGTACACATGCGGATCGAACCCTATTATGAAGGAATGCCAGCGCCAGATGGCTTAGTTGTTCGGAATACCGAAATCGAAGAATTGCCCTGGGGTGGTAAGCTGGTATTTTACTGGTGTATCGTTGGGGGATCAATCGATGCGAAATACTCCAATGCGATCAAAAAAGGCTTATTGCAGAAAATGGAAGAAGGTCCGCTGACCGGATCAGCTTGTCAGGATATCCGGGTAAGTGTATACGACGGAAAAATGCACTCGGTGGATTCCAATGATATGGCTTTTATGATTGCTTCGACCCAAGCCTTCAAGGAAGCTTTCTTACAATCCAAGCCACAGCTTTTGGAGCCGATTTACGATCTGGAGATCTTGTGCTCCAATGAAGTGATGGGCGACGTAATGGGTGATTTACAAACCCGTCGTGCCATCATCCAGGGAATGGATTCAGAGGGACATTACCAGAAAATTATGGCGAAAGTGCCACTCGCAGAATTGTATAAATACTCCTCCACCTTGCGATCTATTTCGCAGGGCAGAGCAAAATTCTCGCGGCAGTTTAGCGAATACAGCCCTGTTCCCCACGACATTCAGCAGCGCTTAATAAAGGATAGTCAGTCAGCTATGGCTGAAGCGTAATACACTGAATCACGTAACCAAATGCCCAAACGCCCCAGTCGCATTCTGCGAATGGGGCGTCGGTATTTTCGCTCAAATAGAAGAATCGATTAGTTGTTAATCACGTTTTTAAAGCGTGGTCGTTTCGGTGCAACATCACCCAAACGCTCCCGCTTATTCCGCTCGTAATCGGAGTAGTTTCCTTCAAAGAAAACCACTTGCGAGTCTCCTTCAAAAGCCAAAATATGGGTGGCAATCCGGTCAATAAACCACCGGTCGTGCGAAATAACCACTACACAGCCGGCGAAATTGTCAATCGCTTCTTCCAAAGCTCGTAGGGTATTTACATCAATATCATTGGTAGGCTCATCCAGCAGAATGACATTTCCACCGTCTTTGAGTGTCATCGCTAAGTGCACTCGATTGCGTTCTCCACCGGAAAGGACCTCCACTTTCTTCTGTTGATCGTTGCCGGTGAAATTAAATCGGCTGATGTAGGCCCGGGCGTTAATCGAAGCATTACCTACGGTTAGAATTTCGTTGCCGCCAGAAACGACCTCATAAACGGATTTTTCTGGTTTTAGATCTTCGTGGCTTTGATCTACGTAGCTAATATCTACCGTTTCCCCAAAGTGTACATCGCCTGCATCGGGGGTTTCTTTACCCATAATGATCCGGAACATGGTGGATTTACCGACCCCGTTTGCACCAATCACCCCGACCACGGCTGCCTTAGGAATCTTGAAAGAAACATTTTCAAATAGGATCCGGTTACCAAAGGCTTTACTGATATTATCTACCTCAATGACTCGGTCACCGAGTCGAGGTCCCGAAGGAATGAATAATTCCAGCTTTTTCTCCTTTTCTTTTACCTCTTCGCCCAGCATCTTTTCGTAGGCACTCAACCGTGCTTTCGATTTGGTTTGCCTTGCCTTTGGCGACATCCGCACCCATTCCAGCTCGCGTTCTAAGGTCTTCTTGCGCTTCTCGTTGGAGCGGTCTTCCTGTTCTAAGCGTTTGGCTTTTTGGTCCAGCCAAGAGGAATAATTTCCTTTCCAGGGAATACCTTCTCCCCGGTCAAGTTCCAAGATCCAGCCGGCTACATTGTCTAGGAAATAACGGTCGTGCGTCACGGCAATGACGGTATTGGGGAAGTGCTGTAGGTATTGCTCTAACCAATGTACGGATTCGGCGTCCAAGTGGTTGGTAGGCTCATCGAGTAATAAAATGTCAGGATTGCTTAATAGCAAACGGCACAGGGCAACCCGACGGCGTTCTCCTCCGGATAGGACTTTAACTTCTGCCTCTCCTTCGGGACAACGCAGGGCTTCCATCGCGGTTTCCAAACGGTGGTCCAACTCCCAAGCATTATAGTGATCGAGCTTTTCCGTCAATTCTCCCTGCTTCATGATCAGATCATTCATCTCCTCGTCGGACATGGGCTCGGAAAACTTTAGGTTAATCGCCTCGTATTCCTGCATCAGGTCAACGATGTGTTGTACCCCTTCTTCCACAATCTGGCGAACGGTTTTCGTTTCGTCCAGGGTAGGTTCTTGCTCTAGATAGCCAATTTTGTAAGAACCATCGAATTCGATCTTTCCTTGGTAATCCTGATCGATTCCGGCAATTAGTTTGAGAAGTGTCGATTTACCGGATCCATTCAGACCAAGGACTCCGATTTTGGCTCCATAAAAGAAAGAGAGATAAATATTTTTGAGTACTTGTTTATTCGGCGGGAAGATTTTGTTGATTCCCGTCATCGAAAAAATGACCTTTTCGTTCGACATGCTTTTGGGCGTTACGAGTTTTAGAAAATACTGCGCAAAGATAGCAAAACCGAGTTATCCAAGCCCCGGGAAAAAGGCATCGGCAAAGTGCTCTATTTGGGCTGGCTCAGAATCGGGCAGGATCACCCGAAATACATCAAACCGGATCGCTCCGTCGTACCCAAATTCGATCATATAGGCCTGGGCAGCGGTGATTAGTCGCTTTTGTTGGTCCGGAGAAACCAAAGGGGCCGGGTGGTCATAGAAAAGGCGTTTTTGTGTTTTCACTTCCGCAAACACGATAACATTTTCCAAGCCAAGGACCAAATCGATCTCGTAGCGTTTCCAACGCCAGTTTTGGTGTAGAATCACCCAACCATTCTGACTTACAAAATCGGCAACTAACTGCTCACCGGATTTCCCGGTCTTGTCTCTATCTGCCATGAGAATTTTTTTATCTTCGCGGCGTGCCCGCCAAATAGTTCGAATTCGCAAATTACCTTCTTTGAAGCTTGTTCGAAGGAACAATCCCACAACTTTCTTTCATGGAAAAAATAACGGTAGATTATTCCCGTGCTACTCCTTTTTTCGGGGAGCACGAACTCCAATACATGGCCGCTCAAATTGCTTTGGCCGAAGAACAGTTACAGACCAAATCGGGCCCGGGGGCAGACTTTTTGGGGTGGTTGGATCTTCCCGAGGAGTACGACCAAGAGGAATTTAGGCGCATTCAAGCGGCCGCACAGCGCATTCGTTCCCACTCGGAAGTTTTGGTAATTGTGGGTATCGGAGGCTCTTATTTGGGCGCAAGGGCCGCCATTTCTTTCTTAAATAGCTCTTTTTACAACGAACTTCCAGCGGACCAACGTCCTGGTCCAGCTATATACTACGCAGGTATTAACCTCTCTGGAGCTTACCTGGAGGAATTGATTCAGGTCATTGGTGATCGGGATTTTTCCATCAATGTGATCTCCAAATCGGGAACTACGACGGAGCCTGCACTCGCTTTTCGAGTATTGCGGAAGAAACTAGAAGCCAAGTACGGAAAGGAGGAAGCACAAAAACGCATTTTTGCCACTACGGATCGACAGAAAGGAGCCCTTAAACAATTAGCCACCCAAGAAGACTACGAAACCTTTATGGTGCCCGATGATGTGGGTGGGAGGTTCTCGGTATTGACCGCCGTTGGTTTATTACCAATCGCTGTTGCTGGTATCGATTTGGTAGAATTGATGGTTGGTGCCCAGGCCGCGCGCGAAGATGCGGCTTTACCGTTTGAGTCAAATACGATCCAACAATACGCCGCATTGCGGAATATCCTACTCCGGAAGCAGTATAGCGTAGAGCTTATGATCAACTATGAACCTCGCTTCTTTTATCTGGCCGAATGGTGGAAGCAACTGTACGGAGAAAGTGAAGGCAAAGACGGCCGAGGAATATTTCCAGCGGCGGCCAGCTTCACCACTGATCTGCACTCACTAGGACAGTACGTGCAAGATGGTCAGCGATTCTTATTTGAAACCCTCCTCGAATTGGGTGATGGGGGCTCAAACATTGCAGTCGAGAAAGATGCCGATAATTTGGATGGACTAAATTATCTGGCGGGTCAAACCTTCGAGTACGTCAATGGTCAAGCGGCAGAAGGAACGATTCGGGCCCACGTGGAAGGGGGAGTACCCAATGTAGTGATCCGTGTACCCAAAGCCAATGCCTTTCATCTAGGCTATCTGTTCTATTTTTTTGAGAAAGCTTGTGCCCTTTCGGGGTACGTTTTAGCCGTGAACCCGTTTGATCAGCCGGGCGTAGAAGCCTACAAGCGCAAAATGTTTGAATTATTAGGCAAACCAGGTTACTAAGCCGCTTTTGCCGCCACGTCCCATTAAACAATCTCGTAAATTCTAGCCCAAAATTTGCATTACCATGATGGATAAACTCGTTGCGGAATTTCCCGCCCAACTAGAAGAGGCGTTACAAATTGGCACCGCTGCCAAGATTCGCCCGCACTCCCAACCAATCTATAAGGCACACGCTGCCGGATTGGGTGGTTCTGGGATCGGAGCTAACTTTGTGCAATCCTTCATTCGGTCAGAATGTAGTATTCCGTACACCGTGAGCAAAGGATATACCACCCCGGGCCACGTTGACCAACATACCTTAGCCATCGCATCCTCTTATTCTGGCAATACCGAAGAAACCTTAGCTTCTTTCCAGGAGTATCTGGCTTCGGGAGCCAAAGTCGTGATTATTGCTTCGGGTGGAAAATTGATTGAAGCAGCCAAAGAGCACGATCTAGACTATATACAGTTGCCGGGGGGGAAGCCTTCCCCCAGAGCTTGCCTGGGCTACAGCTTAGTGCAACAGCTATTTATATTCAATAAGCTAGGCTTCATTGGTGATGAGTTGATCCAACAAGTTGCGGCCAGTGCCCAGCAACTAAGCGCCCAACAATCGGCCATTCAAGAGGAAGCAGGCTCGGTGGCAGAAGCCTTGAAAGGTACCTTGCCTATTATATACGCAACCGATCGGATTAGCCCCGTCGCTATCCGCTTCCGCCAGCAGCTCAACGAAAATTCGAAGATGCTTTGCTGGCACCATATTTTACCAGAAATGAACCACAACGAGTTGGTCGGCTGGAAGTTTGCTCACCCAAACTCGGCGGTCGTTTATCTTCGTAATGAAGATGATCTCCACCGGAATCAGGTTCGGATTGATATCAACCAAGAAATTATTCGTCCCTTGACCGGTAAAATCTTAGAAATAAATTCGCAAGGAAATTCGCTGTTAGAACGGTCTATGTATCTCGTTCACCTAGTGGACTGGGTTTCTGTTTACTTGGCGGAGTTAAATGAAGTGGATGCTAGCGAAATCCAGGTAATTGACTACCTGAAAGGAGAGTTGTCAAAGGTCTAAAACCCAATCTTGATATAGGCTTTTGCCTGGCTTTGCTTACCAAACCGAAAATGGTTTAGTAAGCTCAGGCCTGGCTTAGTGTTCCTATGTGCGAAGAGTCGTGTGTTGATAATAGAGCCAAAATAGCTCCGTTAAACCGGTATAGGGACGGCACAAATAAATAAAAATAAGTGGTCCGACTGAGAGGTGAATACGTGGGAGGGGACTAAAAAATGCAGAATAGAAAATCTACATATTCTTCATTTCCTAATAGAAAGGTAGGCCTTTTTGCAACAAAAATCTATTATCTTTGCCGAACTAATTCATAAGCGGTGGCTGTTTGACAATAAATGGGGCGAATAATTTTGCCTCCGGAACACCACTAAAAACAGATCTACCCACGTGGCGGAATTGGTAGACGCGCAAGGTTGAGGGCCTTGTGTCCGCTTAGGACGTGCTGGTTCGACTCCAGTCGTGGGTACTTAAAGCACTAGCCAATAGCTGGTGCTTTTCTATTTTGCAGCGTTTGCATCCCTGGCAGCGTTCTGATTGATAAATGCCTTGCTTTCCCGGTTTAATAACACCGTTTTATGTCTACACCCACCGGTGCAACAGATATTCTTAGTAAGCCACCCCATTGGTTCACCCGCTGGGGTATGTATCTCTTATTGGTTTGGATTGTAATCATTCTTTTGCTTGCCTGGTTGATTCAATACCCCGATACGCTCGAAGCCCCAACACGTTGTGTATCTACTCAGCCTATCAGTGAGATTCGAGCCAGAATGTCGGGAAACCTGAGTAAAGTCCGTTTCACTTCTTGGCAAAAGGTGGAAATGGGTGATCAATTGGGGATTATCGGAGCCGATCTTTCCCTCCAAGAGTTACAAGTTCTGAAAAACTGGATCGCTCAGCTCAAGGAGGACCCCTTTGCCGGAGATGTTCCTACACTAGACAGTCTTGGACCATTGAGTACTGCCTTTGGTGCTTGCCGGAAAAGTACCTTGGCCCTACGTCACGAATACGAGCGAACTGATTATGCGCAGCGACTGGCCTTATTGCAAGAACGACTAGCGGAAGTAAATCGGCGTACTCAGCAATTCTATAAAACGGCCGAGCTACAGCAGCACGCGGTAGAATTAAAAGCAGCCCAATTCGAACGTTCAAAACAACTTTTCGGAAGCGGAGCCATTGGGGAGATTGAGCTGGAAAATAGCGAAGAAGCTTACTTACTAGCCTTGCAAGAGCGTGCTCGGATCAAGCAGGATTCTATTCTGCTTATAGAAGGTACCCTAGCGATCAAAGACGAACAAATCTCGGTACTTACAGAACGCGATGAAAAATTTTCGGCCCTTCGCATGGAATTAGGGCAAATTGCTACTCAATTAGATGGACAGATCAATAACTGGGAATACCAACACGTTCTACAGGCTCCTATTGCAGGGAGCATGGAATGGATACAAAGTTGGACGTCTGGGCAATGGATTGAAGAAGGAGAACGTTTTGCATTGCTGAAAGGAGGTACGGAAGATTCCACCAACATCCAATTTGAAGTTTTTCTTCCCGCGAACAAAGCGGGGAAGGTACAGCTAAAAGCTCCCGTAAGTATTCGATTAGAAGAGTTTCCCTATACCGAATACGGAGTGCTGGAAGGAGCCGTGAGCTTTCGATCAGAGGTGCCGGTAGACGGTTTTTACCGATTACTCGTAAGATTAGATTATCGAACAAATGAAACGGTACTGACTTCTTATCAAAAACAACTCCACCTAAACCCAGGCCTCTCCGGAATGGCTCGAGTCCGGATGGATCGAAAGCGTTTGCTCGAACGAATTTTTGAGCAGCTAACCGCCCTGGTCCGCCAAGATTAAACGAAAATAATATTCCCCAATACCACGATAACCGATTGTTAAATTGCTTCTTTTGAAAAAATCATCACCGATGAAGAAAATTATGTTTGCCAGCCTAGCTTTAGTAGCTACGGTACTTATGACGAGTTGTAACCCCTACGAAGACGGGCCTTTGATCTCTATTCAGTCTAAGGCAGCGCGTATTGCCAATACTTGGCAGGTAGCTTCTGCCATTGAATCAGATGGAACAGACATCACCGAAAGCTTCTCCGATGACCAGTGGACCTTCAACAAAGAAGGTGACGCTACTATCATCACTAAAGAGGCTGGTATTACGCTAACCTTTGATGGAGAGTGGGACCTGGAAAGTGAGGACGAAATCTTTGAATTGACGATCTCTGGAGAGATTCTCGGTATCCCATTTTCTACGACAGACGAATACACGATTCTTCGGCTATCTAACACGGAATTCTGGTTGTCAGATAAGAATGATACCGAAATTCGGTTGGAGCCATTCTAGGCTTTTAGCGTATCACTCAAAACAAGAAGTAATCCCGAAAATTGGTTTTATCCGGTTTTCGGGATACTTTATTCAAGGAAGACCTTAACCCCAAGTCCCTCAAAAAGAACAGAGATATGAATTGGATGACTCGCATCTTCGCTTTTTCCCTTTTAAGCTTAGTCTGGGCTTGTAGCCCCAAAGTGACCTTATTGACCTCCGTACAGCCCACCGTCGAAACCCAGGAAGTAGAATCCCGAGGGGATGCCGCGGATGATTCGGCCATCTTTGTACACCCAACAACCCCTGCTTTGAGTGCGATTATTGCCACCGATAAGCAGAGAGGACTGATGGTTTATGATTTGTACGGACGCTTGCTATATGATTATCCAGTAGGGCGGGTCAATAACATTGATTTACGAACAGGCTTTCTCTGGGAGGGGCGTAGAATCACCCTACTAGCAGGATCCAATCGCACGACCAATAGTTTAAGTCTATGGGAGGTGGACCACGAATCGCGGCAGCTACTGCAACTGGGTACGGTCAATTTTACGTCTAATCTGCACGAGGTGTACGGCTGCACGATGTACCATGATCCGGATACCGATACGCATTATGCCTTCATGTCGGGACATAAGGGAGAAATAGAACAGTGGTTAATTCAGGATAATGGAGGGGTTATGGATGCCCGTATCGTACGGTCATTTGACGTTGGCGGAGCTTGTGAAGGAATGGTTGCCGATGATGAGATGGGCGTTCTTTACGTAGCGGAAGAAGATAAAGGGATTTTTAAGTTTGATGCAAAACCGGAGGCGGAAGCCAAAGGAAGTCGGGTGGATCTAATCCGGAAAAATGAAGCCCTCGCTGACGATATTGAGGGCTTAGCGATTTTTACCTTGCCCAAAGGCCGCGGTTATCTCATTGCCAGTAGTCAAGGGTCGAGTACGTTTGCGGTCTACGAACGACGAAAACGAAATCGGTATCTGGGGAGCTTCCGAATCTCCAAAGGGACTATTGATGAGACCTCTGCAACGGACGGAATTTCGGTGACAAGTAGTGCTATGTATCCCTTGTTTCCGAACGGTTTGTTTGTGGCGCAGGACGACGAAAATGTCGGATTTAACGGAAAGAAAGAGCGACAAAATTTCAAGTTAGTACCTTGG
>JBCDIO010000052.1:0-10796 GCA_038748815.1 Bacteroidota bacterium | reverse complement strand
TCAAGTCCTTCTAGCTGAACGGATACTTCCGTAGCGCCAGCTCCTGCGGTTACACAAGCCAATTCATCCAATTCGTCAATGCCGCACTCCCCACGATATACGGCCAGCGCGGGTTGGGTGAGGGCCATGTTATTGGGACCAGCATCGGTACCGGTAAGGGTGATCAGAAAATCAATAAGACTTCCATTTGCGAGTGGCTCAAAAACAAACCAAACATCATTGGTGACGGAGGGCCAGCAAGTTGGAATATTGAGAGCAGGGTTCGAAAAAACCGTGCTTGGAGTGGCATCAATATTGTTATAGATTTCGTCGGTGCAAGAGGGCCCAACCCCTAAGTCAATGATTCCACTACAATCATCATTGATCGGTTGGGCTAAAAGCGAAATAGTAAACAGAGAAAATGCAAGTAGGGCAAGGTGTCTCATAAGTAGTGGTGTAGTTGGTTTCCAATGGACTACTAAAATAAACCTTCCGATTGGATTACACGCTGTTTGGCGAGCTTGTCCCCAGAAGTGTCTGAGATTGTTCGAAATATCAATCGTCGAAGCTTTCGGGTAGATCGAATTTTTTCCAACTTACCCCTATCTTGTATTGTTGATGGTTATTACTTAAATGGTTTATGATCTGTATAGAATGGGCTTAAAGAAATTATATATGAATAAAATTTACTTGATTTTATGCTTTCTTATTGCCGCTTGGGGACTGTATGCCCAGTCCAACGACGCCATCAAATCGGTGCAATTGCAGGCGGAACCAAACGCGGCTGCCTCCTCTATTTTGCTCACCTGGGATGATGCTGTTCCGGCCATTTCGGATTTTAGCGTACAACGGCGCGTAGCTGGTACGACCTCTTGGGGTACTGCGATCGCATTTTTACCAATTGGTACCCTTTCGTACACGGACACGGAGGTGGAAGCTGGTACGCTATACGAATATCGAGTCATTAGAAATAGCTCTAGCGGATTGGGTTACGGCTATATCTATAGTGGATGGGACTTACCAGCTCCTGACCAACGAGGGATTCTATTATTAGTAATCGACGATGCTCTATTGCCAGATTTGACCATGGAAATTGATCGCTACCAGCGCGATGTGCTTGCTGATGGATGGTTTGTGAAAACGATAGTAGTTTCTTCCAATATGGTCGATACGGAGGTTAAGCAGATGATTACCCAGCGCTACCAAGAAGCTCCGGATCAGCGACACGCATTATTGTTATTAGGCGATGTGCCAGTACCCTATTCTGGCAATATCTTTCCCGATGGCCACGATAATCACCAAGGTGCTTGGTCGGCGGATGTTTATTATGGCGATATGGATGGTAACTGGACCGATGAGTTTATAGACAACACCTCGGCTAGTAGCCAACGCAATCACAATGTGCCCGGAGATGGGAAATGGGACTCTAGCATCATTCCTTCTGACTTAGAGCTGGAAGTGGGTCGGGTAGATTTTAGTGGTTTACCAGCTTTCGACGAAGATATGATCACCCTGACGCGTCAATATCTGGATAAAAATCATGCGTACCGCCGAAAGCTTTTTACCGTTCCCGAACGAGGGCTCATTGAAAATAACTTTGGTGGCTTTTCAGAAGGTTTTGGGCAGAATGGCCTGAAGAACTTTGCGACTTTAGTTGGCCGGGATTCTACCTCCTACCTAGACTATGATAACTTAAAGACTAATAGCTATTTGTTTTCTTACGGTTGTGGTGGTGGAAGCTATCAGAGTGCCGGAGGTATCTCCAATACCAATAATCTGAGTAATGATTCTTTACAGACCATCTTTACCTTCCTTTTCGGTAGCTACTTTGGCGATTGGGACAGTCAGAATAATTTTCTACGAGCAGCCCTGGGAAGTGGAACCGTTTTGGTAAATGCTTGGGCCGGTCGCCCTAATTGGTCGTTGCATCCGATGGGAATGGGTGAAACGATTGGGTACTGTGCCAAGCTAACGCAAAATAATGCCGGTTTTTCCTACAGTCAGGGCTTTGGAAGCCGATCGGTGCACGTGGCTTTGATGGGAGACCCTACCCTACGAATTTATATGCTGGCTCCTCCCACCGAGGTTACTATAACGGAAGAACTAGAGGGTATGCAGCTTAGTTGGATGCCTTCCGCAGATGCGGATATCGCCGGGTATCATGTCTACCGGCGCAAGACAGATACTCTGGCTTACGAGAGAATAACGCCCGATTTGATTACCGATCTTACGTATCTAGATCCCTGTCCTAGTTTGGGGGATAGCTTACAGTATTTGGTCAAATCCGTGCGCCATGAAACAACGCCAAGCGGGCAGTTCTTCAATGAAAGCAGCGGTACAGAGGCTAGTATTTTGGTAACCATTGATCCCACCGTTACTGCTATGTTTGGCATCGATGTAATGGAAGGAGAAGTGCTATTTTTGAATCAAAGTACGAATGCTACCAGTTACTCTTGGGACTTTGGCGATGGAGGGACTAGCAATGAGCTTAACCCCGTCTATAATTTCCCTGCCGGTACGCACGAAATCCAGCTGATTGCCGAGAATGCCTGTGATTCGGACACCAGTAGTCAGACCATCGATATCGTTCTGACCAACACCAATGAACGCCTTACCGAGGATTTACGAATCCTGCCGAATCCGGTCAGTGATGGATTTTTACAACTTGAATCACCGGTGGAGCTGCGGAATGTGGAGTTGATGGTAGTGGATCAAAGTGGTCGTATTCGATTGCATCAACCGTTTTCGCAGTTGTATCGAGAAAGCCTGGATCTTCGACAATTAGAGAATGGACATTACCTGCTAAAAGTCAAAACGGAGCAGTTTGAACGAGTTGTTCCAATCTTGGTGCTTCGGCGTTGAGGAAGCTTTTTCCTTCATTCAGCAAACCATCATCTAATGCTATTGGTCTGAGTCTGTAGTGCGCGGATTTAGACCAATAGCATACCGATCTCTGTAGCGAGTCCAATGCCCAAGACACTTACTATTCCTTTGGGAAACGAAGTAAGTCGGCTTCGTTCCAACCGATGCTAACTTCCGTGCCAGGAACATGCGCTTGGCCGTGAATCTTCCAGGAGTGATCTTTGATCTTTACTTCCAAAAGATGGTGCTTACCGATAAAATTACTTTGCATAACCGTAGCCTTGAGCTGATAGTCACTAGGTTTTTCAGCGAGCACAAATTGATGCGCTCTTAGATAGTATTCTTGCCCGGGAGAGGGTGAGAAACCAAAGTCCTGAAGTAGGCTTGCGGGCATAGCCACCAAGGGATCAAACAACTGAGCTACGTAGCGATTGATCGGATGCTCATACAGCACCTGGGGAGCTGCTTGCTGGAGTAATTGCCCATCCCTCAATACAATGATTTCGTCAGAAATAGCTAAGGCATCATCCGCATTATGGGTGATGAATACGGAGCAGATTCCTAGATTTTTTAAGATGCCAAAAAGCTCATCTCGTAGCGCGATTCGCAGTGTATTGTTTAGGTTACTAAAGGGCTCATCAAGTAACAGTAGTTTAGGTCGCAAAGCGAGTGCCCGAGCTAATGCCACCCGCTGCTGTTGGCCGCCGGATAATTCGTGAGGGAAGCGTTGCTGGTAGCCTTGCAAGTTCACCAGGTCCAAGGATCCTCTAATGGTTTCTTCCCGCTGGGAAGTCATCTGATTTCGCAAGCCGTAGGCGATATTCTGCGCAACATTTAGATGAGGGAAGAGGGCATAGTTTTGGAAGACAAGCCCCACTGCTCGTTTCTCGGGAGCAAGGTGCATCGCATCGCTGCTGATCAGCGTATCATCGAGGTAGATCGTACCGTTATCGGGACGTTCTAGTCCGGCAATTAAGCGGGCTAAGGTGGTTTTACCACTCCCACTTTCTCCTAGGACCGAATAGGTTTTACCCGCTACGGTATGCAAGGAAACATCGGCTAGTGCTTGGACCTTTCCTGCATCGAAATACTTGGATAAATGTTCAATGTTCAACAGCATAGCTTCTATTCGTTGCGCACCAGGCGATTGAGGAATATAACCGGTATGGTGCCGCTTAGAACGAGTACCAAAGCGGGCCAGGCAGCTTCAATAATGCGCTCATCACTCGCGTATTGATAAGCTTCTACGGCCAGCGTCTGGATATGGTTCGGTTTTAGAATAAGGGTTAGTGGTAGCTCCTTCATAACGTCAATGAAGACCAGAATAAAGGCACTTAGTATAGCCGAACGCAGTAATGGAAATTCTAGCTTCCAAAAGGTCCGAAGCCGCCCCCATCCGAGTAAATAAGAAGCTTCGCTCAAAGAGGCGGACATTTTTTGTTGCCCGGCGGCTAGAGGATTAAAAGCGACTGCCAAAAAGCGGACTACATAGGCGTAAACTAACGCAGTGGCCGTTCCGGTTAGGAGCAAACCGATTTTAACGGAGAACAGATCCTTTACCACCCCAATGATCCACTTGTCGACCACTAGGCTTGGCATATATACACCGACGGCGATCACCGCTCCCGGAATCGCATAGCCCAAAGCTCCAAACCGGGACACGGTACGTACCCCGCTCAGTGCATTCCATTGGCTGGTAAATAATAGCAAAATCGCAAAAAAGACACAAGCGGCCGCGGCTATGGCCCCAATCGCCACACTCTGGAAAATAGCGGTGAAAAGATCCGCCCACTGAGTGTTGTGAAAGCTGAGGACGGCCCAATAAATGAGTTGAGCTACCGGAATTAAAAAACCAAGGATAGCAGGTATAGCAACGATGAGCGTGTAGCCCCAAGATCTCCCACGGGGTACCTCAAGGCGCGCTAATTTTTTCTGGCTCTTTCCGGCAAAATGATAGCGCTTGCGTTTGCGCTGCCATTGCTCGAGTAAAATGAGGGCAAAGATGATCACCAGGAGTAAGGCCGCCAGGTACACCGCGGTTTCGGGCTCTCGGTATCCATACCAAGCCTTAAAAATCCCCGTGGTAAAGGTATTTACCCCATAGTATTTAGCCGCTCCAAAATCATTGAGGACCTCCATTAATACGAGGATAAACCCACCTACGATAGCCGGTCGGGCCATCGGTAAAATCAACCTAAAAAATCGCTGGGCTCGACTATCACCAAGCACTTGAGCCGTTTCAATTAAGTTTTGGGATTGATAGAGGAAAAAGGCTCGACAGGCTACATAAACGTACGGGTACAGCGAAACGCTCAGGACAAAAGCCAGTCCGTTGACGTTCATGATATCGATCTTAGGAATACTCAAGGATAAGCCTTGTAACAATAACTGCAACGACCCTCCGTAATCGAAGATTCCCGCGTACGCGTAAGCGGTAATGTAGGAGGGTAACGCGAGGGGAAGAATATTGAGCCATTCCAGGCTCTTCCGCAAGGGGAAGTGATAGCGGGTGCTTAGCCAGGCGGCACTTACGCCCATGGTAATGGTGAGTACCATGCAGATCAGGCTCAGAAGGA
Organism: Bacteroidota bacterium; assembly: GCA_038748815.1. Lineage (GTDB taxonomy): Bacteria > Bacteroidota > Bacteroidia > Chitinophagales > Saprospiraceae > JBCDIO01. Next base: position 5,379 of record JBCDIO010000052.1, on the reverse strand, counting down.
GCGTATTGGTCAAATACTTAGGTAATAAGTATTTGACCATATGCCCCCAAGATTCGCCCGCACCACCGAATAGCTTGAAAAATATAAACAGCAAAGGGACTCCAACAAATAGGGTCACTAAGAGGGTAACCCAGGACCATTGGTCAAAGTCTCGCCTAAGCTTCCGGTAGTATTTGCGTCGGGCAATCTGTGTCATTCAACCATCATCCAATGCGCTTGGCCCGGTAGATGGTATATCCAAAGGTTATTCCCAACCGGCGGCGTCGAAAATGAGATTAGCTAATTTATTGTTTTCACCTAAGGTGCTCAAAGGTAAATCATCTTCCTTAAATTCTCCCCAGGATTGTAATAATTCGGCGGGTGCCACCTCGGGGTGAACGGGATACTCGTAATTAGCTTGAGCAAAGACCTGTTGGGCCTCCTTGGATGCTAAAAATTCGATAAACCGAACGGCATTCTCTTTATTAGGAGCATGCTTAGCTACCCCGGCGCCACTAATATTAATGTGGGTTCCGTTTCCTTCTTGGTCGGGGAAAAAGATACTCACTTGCTCTCCCGCCTTCAGTTCTTCCGGATCTTCGGAATTAAGCATACGGCCAATGTAATAGGTATTAACGACGGCTAGATCTCCTTCTCCTGCTGCTACCGCTTTGACCTGATCACGATCATTACCTTTAGGATTCCGTGCCATATTCTCAACCACGCCAGCTGCCCAAGCCCGGGCTGTTTCTTCTCCCAGGTTGGCAATGATGGATGCCATCAGCGATTGATTATAAATGTTGTTAGAAGAACGGATCAATACTTTTTTGTTCCATTCCTCATCCGCCAGTGCGGCGTAGCTCGACAGTTGTTCCGGCTGTACTCGATCTTTGGAGTAGACGATAACCCGAGCTCGTTTAGTTAGCCCAAACCACTGCTTATCTACGTCGATCAATTTAGCGGGAATCGTACTTTCGAGTACTTCCGATTCTACGGATTGTAGGAGTCCGTCGTTTTTAGCTCCGGCTAGTCGTCCGGCATCTACCGTAATCAGCACATCGGCTGGCGATTCCTCGCCTTCTGCTTTCATGCGCTGGATCAGTTCATCGGCATTGGCATTAGTTACGTTTACCTTGATACCCGTTTCTTCCTCAAATTGGGCAAACAATTGCTGATCTACGTCGTAGTGACGATGGGTATAAACATTGACTACCTGTTCGTCGGTGGTAGTATCACCCTCTTCGTTAGAATGCTGGGTATTATTCTGACAGCCAAAGAGCATAAGCATACTCAAGGCAAATAAAAATGAATACTTCATCATTGAGTGTTGGTTTTATTGATTTATTCGCTGAAAAGAAAGGCTTTATCTACAAGACTCTTAGTCTCCGTCTCCGGTACTAAAAGTGATGGCGAGTCCGAGTAGGCTACTCGCTTCTCCTTTCAATAAGCGAGTTAATTTCTGTAATTCGGTGTATAGTTCGGTTAGTGCAGGGTCGTTTTCCAAGGCTAATTCTTGTAGGTTTTTATTATTGGGTATAGCCTCGATGACCTGATCAATTTTGGCTGTTTGTTTCTCAATATTTTCCACTAGTGTTTGCCCCCCTTCGATAGAGCCCAGATAAGTCTGCCAACTAGGGCCTTCTTCTACGGAGCTAGATGCACCATTCCAAAGCTTAATAATATTTTGATAGTGCAGTAGCAGGTAGTCCAGGGAATTTTTACTGTACGGATTTTCCACTTGTTCGGGCTGTGGGGTTGTTTGTCCGGCGATTAGCCCCATGGGAATCCCTAGCTTAGTATCCCGTAAGCCTTCGAAACTGCGGATCATTTCATTGAACATTTGGGTGGTGGAGCTTTTTACTCCGGTACCTTCGCTGCTTACAAATTCTTCTACATATTCACCTTGCCAAGCTGCATTTAATTGCTCTGCCTGTTGGGCTAAGCGAGTGCAGGCTCCGAGTAGGTAGGTGCTCCGCGCATCATCCATTTGGGCGAGGGTCTCTTCGTTAGAAGTGGTGCCAAATAGTAAGTATTCAATAGCTAATAAGCCTCGGGTATTACGTCGGCTATCCGTAAAATCGTTGTCTTTAGACGCTATCTTTTTTTCCAAATTCTTGATATCAACTGGCCCTAGATTAACCTCCTCTAGGAGGTTGCGTCGCAATCCTTCGGTTCCGCCCGGCCCAAAATTTAGGGTGTTAATCCCGGTAAAAGCTCGATAGGTCTGATCCCATGCAGTTTGTGCATTTTGCAGATTATCTAGCGTTTTTTCGGAGGCTAGTTGTACCACAGAAGCCTGTAATGCTTGCGTTTCTTTGTAAAAGCTAGTAATAGCGGGCTGAATAATCTGATAGGCATAATGTTCCAGAAAAAGGCTTCGGTCAAAGGAAGACTGGGAGCTTGTTCCGGTTTCGCAGGAAGTCCCCAGGATTAGGCCTAGTAGTAGGAAATAGGTAAATCGTATATTTTTCAAATTGGGTGCTTTATATAGTCGATAATGAATGCTACAAACTCTCGACGAAAAAAATCAGTGCTTCCCGTTCCTCGGCACTAAGCTCCGTAAAATCGGTTTTGCTTTGCTCGGCTTCTCCAGCGTGCCACAAGATCGCTTGTTCAATATTTCGAGCACGCCCATCGTGGAGTAGTCGAGTGTGCTTATTGACCGTTTTTATGAGGCCAATTCCCCAGAGGGGTGCGGTACGCCATTCCCTACCAGATGCTTTAAAATCGGGTCGTCCATCGGCTAATCCTTCTCCCATATCGTGCAGCAGAAGGTCACTGTAAGGATATATTATTTGCCCGTTGAGCGTTTCAATGCTATCGGTAGTTCCAGTAGTAAAGGACGCAGTATGGCAAGCTTCGCAACCTATTTCGTAGAATAAGGCTCGTCCGGCAGCGTATAAAGGCTCGTCGATATTCCGCTTGGCCGGGATCGCTAATGTTTTTACATAAAGCGTAATACGAGCAAGTTGTTCATCGCTCACCTCTGGTTCACCACCACTGCGTTTTTTCGGATTCCGTGCTTTTTGGTATGCGGAGTATTCTTCTTCGGGGAATAAAGAGGTCGTTAAGCCCATGTCCCCATTGAAGGCTCCGGCATTCTGTTGCAGAATGGATGGTTGGTTGGCTTTCCAACCAAAACGCCCTAGAGACATACCTTTATTTACTTGATCCCAAACGTAATTCGCCTTACCGGAGATTCCGTCACCGTCTTTATCCTCAATGTCTTCGTTGTCAAGAATCGCCTGTTCCGGAATGTTGTCTAACAGACCTAGTCCCGCCACCTGTGGGGCAATTCTTGGAGCGAGGGTATACCCCGGATCTAGATCTTTATACCCTGGATCTTGCAGCGTATACTGAGGCATAAATAGGGTATAAGGAGTGCCGTCTGGATAGGTGAAATGTAGAGTGTCATAGGTGATACGTACCGAAGCTTCGGCCTGAATATCGGGGAGTGCATGATCCTGGATTTGCGAACCATAAATTGGATGCTCACCGGGGGCGCCATTCTCTTCTTGGATCCCCGTATGGATACGCCAAAGAAGGCCAAAAGGCGATCCACCGGGTTCATCGGGCGGTGCTGCTCGTCCATCTTTAAAGTGGCAACTACCACAGGAGTTGGCGTTGAATAAAGGGCCAATACCATCTAAGGAATTGACAGAAGCGGGGGCTTCTACCCAATTCGTCCGGAACAAAAAATTGCCCGCTTGAAAGAGCCTGGATTGTTCTCGGCTCAAATCGTCACCCTGTACTCCAAAGGCATCCTTACTAAAATTGTAAGAGGTATAGTAAGCCCCTCCACTTAGCGCTTCATGGCTAAAGTCTAATGGCCTACTGCAGTATATACACAGGAGTGTAATACTGATTATTCCCAAACTTACAATTCCTTTCTTCATGTCAATGTGCCCGATTACGTAGGCGCTGGTTATTTCTTCAGTTCAAAGCTGACATCCGCGAAGGTATCACTTAAATCTTCTAAGGCACTAACCGCCGCCAACACTTCTTTCTGGTTATTGAGAATGGCCTGGTCAAAGGGTGCTGGAATTTCTTCGATGGCCTGCTCACTTGCTTTGATCGCTTCGTCTACTGCCTGTGCTTTTTCTGGGTTGATTTTGGCGGCCAAAGCCGCGTAGCTAACCCCAGAAACAACTTCTCCGTTGACTTTGGTATACTGCCCACGGTAAACGTTGACCATGCCTCGGAAGTTCTCTTCAATATCCGAAATCGTATTATCGGCGAAGCAAGAGTGTTCGTTTTCTTGGTCTTTAGAGTCTACGGCTACAAACATGCGTTCTCCCGAAAGTTCGCCTTTAGAAAGCTCACCAAGGGAGGTGAATATTTTGGTAATAACCTCTTCCTGCGATAAAGCTAGGAAGCTATTGCGGTAGGCCCCACCTTCTTTCCACTCTGCGATTAGTGTATTTAGGTGATCCAGAATGAGGTCAGCGGTTATTTGCAAATACTGCCCTCTGCGTTCCGGATTTGGAGCGGTACCTCCCTCAAGATAATCGGTGTAAGGGCGGCGTCCTGGGCTATCCGCGAAGAGATCTTGTCCCCATAGTAAAAATTCTACTGCGTGGTAACCGGTGAAAATGCTTTCTTCGGAGAAGGACTCATTGAGATCGGTTAACAGCTGTTTATTGATCTCAGGGTATTGTTCCAAGTCATTGATCATACCAGCATCTGGTTCTCCTTCTACGTAATCGATGAAATTCTCGTCCATTGGCCAGGCATTAAGAAGGCCTTCTGGTCCGTCTTCATCATCGATTGGGCCACCGTAGAAACGGAAAGCCTCGGTCTGTCCGTAGGGAACTCGGGCTTTGAGCCATTGTTCTCTACAAGCCTCGAATCCAGCTTCGCTAGGAGCGGCGACAAAAACATCAATCAACTCCTTTAGTTTGGCGGCTTCGTCGTAGCTATCTTGATAATTGGCTAGCACAATATCCGCGTAATTGCTTGCCGCGGCTTTGAGTTCGTCTTCGCTAAGTCCCGTTTCTGGTGAATTACAGCTGGCCAAGAAAAAAAGCACACTCAGAGCGCTCAGGAAAAGGGGTATGACTTTGGTAGAATACATGTATTATTGATTTAAAAAATGGTTTAGCCCTAGTTATACTAGCTCATCGGGCCGCCATTATAAACGGTGAAGTAAGATCTTATAATTTAGACATCTAAAGAGGCTTCATCACTTTGCAGACCCCGGCTTTTTACAAAATGTTTACATGTATGTAGCTGGACTGTTTAGCGGATCAATTTTCCAGGGAAGCTTTAAACGGATCGATCGTAGGCCCCCCGAAAAGGTCGCTGTTGTGATGCAAGCGTAGGCATGATCCCACAAAGGTAAGCTTGGTTGATAAAAGGGAAAAGGGAAAGGGCAATTTTGATCCACCATTATTTTACTGG
>JBCDIO010000051.1:0-11014 GCA_038748815.1 Bacteroidota bacterium | reverse complement strand
CTTCACTGTGTAACCATTTTTCCCGAAATTGATCTAAGGAAATCCATTGCAATCCACGGGCGGGATCCGCAATTAGTGCTTTATCTTTGCGTAGCTGATAAAGGACCACAAAGTGATTTTGGCCCCAGTGTAGAATAGCCGGTAAAGGAGCCTCGAAAAGACTGGAACGATCCAATTGTCCTTCCAGAGGAATCTGGGCTACCAGTGTTTCGAAGCCGATACTCTCTGCTCCCTTATTGATCCCTAACAAGGAAATTCCCTCCCGATCCGCAAAGCTACGCTGCCGCAGATCCTGCATAGAATAGTCCTGTCCGTAGAAGGCCGCCACCATTTTCAGGCAGGCGGCTCCACAGTCCATCGCATCGTATTGCTGAAAGAAAGGAAACCGTTGGAAAAGAGCCATGCAGTAATTTAGGCTAAGTCCGTAGACTTTTCCAAGTTACAGGATATATTATCCTTAAGATCGCTAACCATCCGCTGGTTTACTAGACCGACAAGCCCCTAGAGAGCCTCTTTAGGATTGCTCGAAAGCTTCCAGCCGTGAACTTGTTGCTGCGTATTCCAAAGGTGTGCGTATAATCCGGACTCCATCGCCAGAAGTTCCTCGTGCTTACCCGATTCTACCAAGCGCCCTTCATTCAATACCAAAATGCGGTTAGCTCTTTGTACGGTAGACAACTTATGGGCAATCACGATCACTGTTTTATTGCGAACGAGTTCCTGGATTGCTCGCTGAATGTAAATCTCATTTTCGGGATCCAAACTTGCGGTTGCTTCGTCGAGCAAGACAATGGGCGCATCTTTTAGCAAAGCTCGGGCGATGCTAATTCGTTGTTTCTGCCCTCCCGATAGCTTAGAACCACCTTCCCCAACATTGGAATGCAAACCATTAGCCAGTTGATCCGAAAATTCTGGGACCTGGGCTAGTTCAGCCACTTTTTGAATCTCGGCTGGACTCGCATCGGGGCGCCCGATCTTAATATTGTCATAGATGGTTCCGTCAAATAGATAAACCTCCTGAAAGACTTCACTGATCAACTGATAAACCTGCTGGGGACGCATATCCTTAACATCTACTCCCCCAATGGATATCCGACCTTCCTGCGCATCCCAAAAACGGGCAATTAAAGCAGTGATCGTGGTTTTCCCCGAACCGGAAGGACCTACTAAAGCCGTCATTGTTCCGTTTTTGGCTTGGAAGCTGACGCCTTGTAATACCTTCTTCTCTTCGTTATAGGAGAAGTGTACATTGGCAAATTCAATATCGAAGGTACTGGGAACCAATTCCTGTCCTGCGGGCTGCTCCGGGGCATCTAAAATAGTTCGAATCCGCTGTAAACTGATATTCATATAGTTCAGTACTGGGTATTCGATCATCAGAACTTTGACCGGTTCGTAAAGACGGTAGCCAATGATCAAAAAGGCAATGAGAACGGGAACCGTGATCGAGCCATCCAATAGATAAAAGAGCGCAAACCAGATCATCAGGATGAAAAATAACTCTAGCACTACACCCACCATCAATACTACAGGGCCCGGTATTGCTTCCACTTTAATACTGGCATCCCGGAGATCACCCAAGGCCGTTTGTAAGGAAGCAAATTTTGGTCCCGTACGGCGGTAGGCTTTAATGTGTTGAATCCCTAAAATATATTCCAAAAAGCGGGAGGTCGTGCGTGTTCTGGCTTGGACCTGAGTCTCTCCCCGACGCACGATCAACCATCGGCTCCACTGCATGAGAGGTACTACCAAAACGATGGCAAACAATAAGGTGATGGCTAACCGCCAATCGAGGTAAAGCAAGAAGCCTGAAAGTAGTAAAACACCAAAGATGGCGTTTGCCATGTTCGGGAAACTGTGCCCAAAAATATTTTCAAAATTAGCAGCGTCTTGCAAAAGGACCGAAGCTAAGTCTCCAGGGTCCTTACTTTTATAATACCCCAGTGAAAGTCGCTGCAATTTATTCCCTAGCTCCAAGCGCAGCCTACGGCCGATTTCAAAGGTGGTTATATTGGAGGCCATCATGGATTTATTGGCTACAAAAAATTGTAAAACAAGCATGAAACTCATAATGCCAATCCAAATCCAGATTTGCTGGATATCCGGTTGATCTTTAAAAAGCTCCCAAATCACCAATAGCAAGATGGCACTAGGCGTAGCAATAAACAGGCCATGGAGACATTCCCAGAACAAGGATTTACGAACTCCGGCCGGGTCAAAGGTAAAGACGTATCTAAGATTCTTAAACATAGGATTTACGTTTCAATGAGCGTCTAAAGAGCGAATTCCTGCGCCCGGGTATGGGCATTCCACATTTTCTGGTATAAGCCAGATTCTTCCAATAAAGAATCGTGGGTACCAACATTGGCTACCTCGCCTTGATCAAACAAGATAATTTGATCCGCATCTACAACCGTGCTAAGCCGGTGCGCGATGATAACCACGGTTTTTCCCTGAATCAAGTGGCTAACGGTTTGCTGAATCTGGAATTCATTTTCCGGATCGCTAAAGGCCGTCGCCTCATCTAGAATCAAAATAGGCGCATCTTTAAGAATGGCCCGAGCCAATTGGATTCGTTGCTGTTCTCCTCCACTCAGGTAAACCCCTTGGGCTCCGTATTTAGACTGGTAACCCTCCGGTAGGCGCTCGATGAATGCATGACACTGAGCCGCGCGCGCCGCCAACACTACTTCGGCCTCCGTCTTATCCATACCCATCCGGATATTTTCGAGAATGGTATCGTGAAACATGAAACTATCTTGAAAAACAAAGGCAGTCATTTCCATTAAATCAGCTAATGGAAATTGCCGGATATCAACCCCGCCGATGGTGATTCGTCCTCCCGAAACATCCCAGAATCGAGCAATCAGTTGGGCGGTAGTCGACTTACCCGCACCGGAAGGTCCGATAAAGGCGTTAATCGATCCTTCCGCCAGAATAAAGGAAACTTGCTTTAAAACGGGAATTTCCTTTTCGTAGGAGAAATCAACGTTCTCAAAAGCAATCGAAAAACGTTGGGGGCTGGTTTGAGTATCGTCCTCTTGGATCGGCGTTTGGAGAATACCATCCATCCTTTTTACGCCTTGATTAATCAGCATAATTTGCATCCCCATATTGGAAAGAGCAAAAACGGGTTTGATATAACCAACTCCTAGTATCAGAAAGAGGATGAGGGTAGCCACTTCTAATCCCGACTGCAAATAAAGATAAGTGCCTAGAGCCAGAATGGGTAAGGTCGCATTGGTGGTAAAACTCATGAAGACCGCAAAGGGGGTAGCACTTTGTTTCAACCATTTTTCGGAGAGGATGGCAAATCCATTTACGGCATCACTGTACTTGCGAAAATTTTCTGCGGTTTGAGCAAATATCTTCATCACCGGCATTGCTCGAACGAATTCCACGATCGTACTACTCATTTCCTCCTGCGAGGCCGTATGTTTTTTCATCATCCCCTTCGTTTTGGGGGAGCTAAAGATCGCCGGAATCCAAATCGCCAAAATGAGTAGAGGAACGAAACTAATAGCCGCTAATCGCCAATCAATAATGAAGAGATAAGTAATGGTGATAACGGGTAAGGCAAACCCTTTTACAAAATCGGGAATTTGGTGCGCAACAAATCCCTCGATTCGTTCAATCTCATCGTTCACGATTTTCTTCATAGTCCCCGAAGAAAATTGCTGCACAAAGCCTAGCGGTAGTTTTCCTAAACGATCGGCAATTAATACCCTCAATTCGTAGAGGATGTTGAAAGCAGCAATATGTGATAATAATCCCGATATGTATAAACACACGTAGCTACCAACACCAGCGGCAACACCCCACAATAAAAACTGAATGACCGCCGCCCGATCAATGGGCGGATGCAAGAGCGCTTCAATGATATAATAAACCAGGATAAAAGGTACTAAGGCGAGGAAAGCATGCAATAGGGCAAAAACACTAGCCCCAATTAGATAGTTGCGTTTGGTACCGGCAATTTCTAGAAGCCGGAAAACGCCAACTTTAGGTTTAGCGACCGAATCAGACATTTCAGATCTTTTCAGATTAGTTAAACGCAGTCTACCCCAGTGGTAAAAACTACGAATTAAAGTAACCTGCCTAATCTGGAATAAATATAAATAAGACCACCGAGATATACTAATCCCCCAATCATATTAACAGAGAATACAGGCGAACTAGGCAGTAGAAATGCCCCCCAGCAGTAATGATGTAGTGGTAAATCAAGGAATCGTTGATGGACATTTGAAGGGCGGGCAAGCATTTCGTAAGTGGACCGAATAGCTTAAAAAAAGACGGTGCGTAAAAACCCGCAATGTTTTGGGTGATGTGGAAAGCACTTTGTTAAATACTCTTAAAGGAGCGTGTCTTATACCCCAACTGGGGTCTCTGAGACAATATTGATCCGGTCTCTTTTAGTTAAAGGGATCTCCATAGATATTGTTAACCAAAGAACTATTATGATGGCACCCCCTTTCACCAAATTCTTGCTATTTAGTTTGGTAGCAAGCATCGCCCTACTTTTTTCCTGTCAAAAGGAAGTACCAAATCTTTACGTTGATCTAACCCGTTTGGAAGAATCGGTTTGGCAAATTGAGTCTGAAGATCCGGTGATTGCCGGCCTGCAAATTGGCTTTGCAGATTCTCTAGGTTTCGTTTTGCAAAGCCCCCAAGGTGTCGACGCCTTTTTTCCTGGTGTCGAGCTCTTCCACGGTATACAGCCATTTAATGAACGTAAATTTATTTGCGACGGGCTTTATTTGTCTAGCCAAGGGAGTTATGAATATTTCATAACCTTTATCACTCTATTGGACAATGGCAAGATCCGAGTTACCTGCTACGAAGAAGTACCACAACTAAGAGATGTGGTATTCATACCGATTCAACCTTAATGATATAAAGTACATACCGTAGTACCCTATCAGAAGTCTAAGCTGGGAGGGCTTTTTACTTAACATACTTTAACTTCTTACTAGGAAAACATTGTCAATAATCCCCGAACCACTTCGTTGAAAAAGTAGTTTCTTTGGTAAGACTAAGTGGCTTTTTTAACTTCCTTCGTCTAACGAATAGAATGAATCCGATTGAATAATCTGAAAAGAACGTACTCAGAAATAAAAGAAGACTCTATGAAAAGGATCATGTTGCTCGCTATATGTGGCTTTATAGTCACCGGCTTAAGTGCTCAGGAAAAGAACGATTACTCTAGTTCTACTCAGTCGGACCCCGCTGCTAAAGCGGTTCTAGACAAAGTACGAGCAAAATTTGAAGGCTATTCTTCCTTGGAGGCCGAATTCAGTCTGGTAATTGAGCTTCCCGAGGAGCCCAAGGAAGTACAAAAAGGGAAACTCCAACAAAAGGGCGAAAAATTTCGTCTAAACCTGGAGTCGCACGGAATCGTATCGGATGGTCAAAGTATTTGGCTACATATTAAGAATGCCGAAGAAGTGCAAATATCTGATGTAGAAGAAGGCGATGGCGATTTACTTTCGCCAAAAGATCTACTACAAATCTACGAATCCGAAGATTATGTATACGTACTAGCCAACGAATTCATGGAGAACAATCGACCCGTACAGCAGATTGAATTTAAGCCACTAGATCGCGACTCGGAGTACAGCAAACTTCGGATGACTCTCGATAAAAAATCGGCTGATATTGTTCGTATCAAGGTGTTTGCCAAAGATGGCTCTCGGTATACGTTAAATATGAATAAGATGAAACCAAACGTTTCGTTTGCGGCTGATCATTTTACCTGGACTAAGAAAGAATGCCCTAGCTGCTACGTAGAGGATCTTCGTTTGTAGCTATTTCTGCTAGCCCAAAAAACATCCCGACCCCAGGAGTAGTCCTAGAGTCGGGATATTTTTTTCTGTAAACTGCCGTTCTTATACGCAAACCATTTCGCTTCGGGCTTAGCAGCAGTCCGGTCCGCAGCAGGCTTTGGCTTCGTCTCCGCTACGAGCGTGCTTTCCTTCTCCAAAATGTGCCTCCTGGTTGAAGGTCTGGAATACCTCCCAAGAAACCCCCTGCGGATCACTGATCCAAGATTTTTCACTGCGGGCGTAACAGCATACTGTTTCCCCCTCGGCCAGCACAGGCCCTACCGCCTTATCCATATAACCAAACATTTCCTGTAGCTGGTTATTTTGATCGGTTTCAATACCTAGATGCTGAATACCATTTGGTCCAGAACCGGTAGAAATGGAAAAATTCATCGCTGGTTCTTCCAGAATCCATTTAGCGTAGTCTGTCTTTTCTAAGGTTGGCTTCTGATGGAAGAAGGCCTGGTAAAACGCAATATTCTTCGCTAGATCTTGCACCGATAGATGCACGTGTACTCGTTTCATAGATTACTTTTTTTACACAACGGAATCCCGTCTTTAGTGATATTCTATAGACGAGTGAATGAAAAAAAGACGCAAATGGAAGAATTAGACTTCTTCTTTAATTCGCTGTTGGTTTAACAATTGGGTAAGTGCTTCATCAAACTGCGCCTTGCGTTGCCGGTTTTCAAGTACCCGGGGAGGGGCACTTCGTTCGGTACAATTCTCAACGGAACAACGCTCGCAAGTTTTGTTCACATCTCGCCTTTGCAAAGCGGGATCATCGAGGAATCGAATGACCTTACGGACGGAGTCCGTAATTTTGATACCAAAAGATCCACTCACGTTCTTATCCGGCGTAGGGTAGGCCGGTCGGGCAATTGTGATGACCAAATATTCATCGTCTGTACCTATATATTTAGAGCGTTGGGCCCCAACGATGGTACCAACATACTTACCCTGTTCTTGCATTTGCCGCAAATCTTGTAGCAGAGACAGCGACAACCAACGCCGGCAGTAATGTTCGTAGAGACCATTACTCTGTGGGTGGTGCCGACCATCGAGGTGCAACTCTTTATCGATCTTAAAGATTTCTTCCTGAGTACCATGCGCAAAGCGCAGAAAAAAGATCTTCTGGATACCTAAGAATGCTGGCAAGATATTGGTGAGCCGCTGGAAGAACATCTCTGGGCTGGCCTGATATTTTTCTAGAATATCCATCAAGGATTCTGCATCCCAAGCGGGCTGATCGAAAAAAGAACGAATATCCTGTACGAATCGATCTCTTTCGATAAGAAGAGCTGCGGAAAAGTAGGTCGCTTTTGCGTGACTAAGCACTTCTTCGAAAGAAGCAACCTGCAGCAAGGAGGAAGTAACCGCCCGTTGTTCCAATTGAAGAGACTGAAAGCCTAATTCTTTCCCAAATTGGAAGGCTTTTTGCCGATCATTGAGTTCCGAATTAAGCAATAATCGTTTGGTTTCCGGAAGAAAAACCGCCCGTAAATTCTGCAAATTGGGGTATTGTTCCAGTCCGTTTTCCTGGACTTGATACCCGTACGAGCCTTCTAACAAATACCGCAACTGCTCTACCTCTACTGGTGCATTAGGATTAATCTGGTGAGTATTGCGAAACTGTTCAACCGCCTCCTCAATTTCCGGGAAATAGTTATGGTGCATTTCCAAATAAGATCGCAGTGCACCAAAGTAAAAATTCTCTTCACGTAGAGCGTAGTTTCTACCTAATTCTACCATTGTAGAAATAAAGGCTCCTACCCGTTTGGGGGCGGAGGCAATAATTTCAACCACCTTTCCCAGCTCGATCCCAAAAAGCTCGAGCGGCAGTTCATTCAGAAAATTAGATTTAAGGAGTTCTCCAACGGGGGCTAGCCCGCCAGGAAGATCTGGTGAGGTCAAAAAGTCAGGCTCTACCCCTAATGCATTCGCCAAAGCATAGAGCTTTTCTTGCTTCGGGAATTTTTTTCCTTTCTCAATTTCATTGAGGTAGGAGACGGACATACCAGATTCCTTGGATAGCTCGGCGAAGGAAAGCTGTTTTTTCTGCCGAAGATGGCGGACTTTAAGGCCAAAAAGGATCCGACTATTCTGATTTTTTACGCTCATACACACCCAAAATAGGGCTTTCTAGCGAATTTTCGCAAGATATTATTCACATTACCAAAGAGTATGCCAGAAAGAACTAAGCCATTAGAAATCCTTGTTCTTCTCAGGACAACAACAATTTGGTGGGATTATGCCTTATTTATGTACATTGCCCAGATCAGAGAATTGTCAAAAAACGTTATTTTACAAGGACCAAACACAGAAAAGTTAAAAACTGTTGCAGATAAAAAATTGGAGATACCCAAAGCGAATTGATTTGGGTTCAAACCACATATACCTCGATAGATTCTATCGTCCGACATTTATAAAATCTATTCTACTATGCCCTTTGACATTGATATGCTAAAGGCCCACTACGCGTCATTACCACAGCGGGTAGAAGAGGCCAAGAAGGTATTGGGTCGCTCCCTGACTCTAGCCGAAAAAATCTTATACGCACATCTACACCCAGAATCTCCCCTGCAAAATTATTCCCGTGGGAAAGATTACGTTTTTTTCTCTCCCGACCGGGTTGCCATGCAAGACGCTACAGCGCAAATGGCACTCCTACAATTTATGATGGCCGGCCGCGATAAAGTGGCAGTCCCTTCTACGGTTCACTGTGATCACCTTATTCAAGCCAAAGTAGGTGCAGACACCGATTTGGCTGTAGCCAATGATATTAATTCAGAGGTCTACGATTTTTTGTCATCCGTTTCTAATAAGTACGGTATTGGGTTTTGGAAACCCGGAGCCGGAATCATTCATCAAATTGTCCTCGAGAATTACGCATTCCCAGGCGGTATGATGATCGGTACTGATTCGCATACCCCAAACGGCGGCGGTTTAGGGATGATTGCCATCGGAGTGGGTGGAGCAGACGCGGTAGATGTTATGGCTGGAATGCCCTGGGAGCTGAAAATGCCCAAATTAATTGGTGTCAAACTCACAGGGGCATTAGATGGCTGGACATCCTCCAAAGATGTCATTTTGAAAGTTGCCGGTATTCTGACGGTAAAAGGCGGAACTGGAGCAATCGTAGAATATTTTGGGCCCGGTGCGGAATCTCTTTCCTGCACGGGTAAAGGAACTATTTGCAACATGGGAGCCGAAATCGGTGCAACTACCTCGCTATTCGGATACGACGATTCCATGAGCCGTTACTTAGGCATCACGGACCGAGCGGAAATCGCAGCGATGGCGGATACCGTTCGAGAATACCTAACCGGTGATCCAGAATGCTATGCCCACCCAGAAGACTATTTTGATCAGGTAATTGAAATTGATCTTTCTACCCTGGAACCACATATCAATGGACCGTACACCCCGGATTTAGCTTGGCCGATTTCGGAGTTTGCCAAAGCGGTGGATGAGAATGATTATCCCCCCGTTCTTGAAGTTGGCTTAATCGGTTCTTGTACCAATTCTTCCTACGAAGATTTGGATCGAGCTGCTTCTTTAGCCCGCCAGGCGGTGGATAAAAAACTCACCGTAAAAGCAGAATTTACGGTCACCCCAGGATCGGAGCAAATCAGGTACACCGTAGAGAGAGATGGACAACTAGACGATTTTGAGAAAATGGGAGGGGTTGTGCTAGCTAATGCCTGTGGACCTTGTATTGGACAATGGGCGCGCCATACCGACGATCCCAACCGAGCTAATTCGATTATTACCTCTTTCAATCGAAACTTCTCAAAACGTAACGACGGAAACCCACAAACCCGTTCCTTTGTTGCTTCTCCAGAGATCGTAACGGCTATGGCCATTGCCGGCGATATGCGCTTCAATCCATTAACCGACTCCTTGGTCAATGAAGATGGTGTTGAAGTCTGGTTGGACCCTCCTCAGGGAGTCGAATTGCCTCCTAAAGGTTTTGATGTAGAAGATGCTGGGTTTATTCCCCCCGCAGCCAACGGCTCGGGAATCGAAGTAGTCGTTTCTCCCACTAGCGACCGCCTACAGCTACTGACCCCATTTGAGCCCATCACTCAGGACCAGGTATCCGACATGCGCATTCTAATAAAGACAAAAGGCAAATGCACTACCGACCACATCTCCATGGCGGGGCCTTGGTTAAAATTTCGGGGGCACTTGGAAAACATCTCCAATAACTGCCTAATCGGAGCGGTTAACTACTTTAATGAAGAAACGAACAACGTGGCGAACTATGCCGGAGAATACGTAGCTTTTACCCCCGTTCCAGAGTCGGGCTTACGCTATAAGAAAGCGGAGATCGGAACCGTGGTTTTTGGGGAAGAAAACTACGGAGAAGGATCCAGTCGTGAGCACGCGGCTATGGAACCTCGGTTCCTGGGCGTAATGGCCGTGATCGTGAAGTCCTTTGCTCGAATTCACGAAACGAATCTGAAAAAACAAGGGATGCTGGCACTCACCTTTGTGAATCCAGATGATTATGAACGGATCCGCCAAGATGATTTTGTCACGATTGAAGGTTTCGATGCTATGAGCCCGGGCAAAAACCTAACGGTTCATTTAAAGCACGCGGATGGAACAGAACATCGATTCGAAGTAGCACATACCTATAACCAGGCGCAAATTGATTGGGTAGCAGCTGGTTCTGCCCTGAATAAAATACGCGAGGAATTGGCATAAGCCAAGGGGAGACTTCCCCTAATTCCTGCTTTCTGTAACGGCAATGCGGTCAAATCTCGACTGGATTGCCGTTCTTCTTTTGGGTCCCCCTGATTTTCAATATCTTGATAAAGTGTAAGGAGCCGCTATTTGTCATTCAATTACCTATTCTGAAAAACCAAACAGCCATACTTCCCTCGTTTACAGAATCAGGTGCCAGAAAAACCCTATGGGGAATCGTCACGTGCCTTTTTCTAATACAGTGCGCGGCAAAGGACGCTACTGATTCTTTTATTTTCCAGCGCCTCCAGCCCCAACTCTCCGCTGATTTCCACCATACTATTCTGGTTGGAACGTACCCGGTTTTTGAAGATCCTATAAAAGGAGAAGGGCGGACCATTCCACTCCACGTAGAAATCATTCCGGCTTTGCACCGAGAAAATCTGCAACCACCTCTTTTTTTGATTGATGGAGGCCCTGGCATCGGAGTTAGCAATTGG
>JBCDIO010000050.1:0-11025 GCA_038748815.1 Bacteroidota bacterium | reverse complement strand
TTGATCCGAATCCGTAGGGCTGAATTGCTCTGTAAATACTCCACTAACTCTTTCAAGGCTTGGCGCGATTCAGTATTTTGCAATTCCGTCGTTCCACTCACAAATTGGACATTCTGCAGGGGTATGATACTTCCTACGGGGAGTGCTAACCCCTGTTGTAAGGATTCTAAGCCATCTACAGGACGTACCAATAAATCGTCAATTACAAAATAGCCACTCATTTTCTGGACCTCCTCACCGGTCTGGCGAAACTGCCCCAGATAGAGATAAGTATAACTCTGAGTAGGTGTGTGGTAACCAGATATTTGCACCCAGTCTTGATCCGTCACTAGGGTGCCTGCTTCTGCCGGCACCTGTGGCTTGGCAAAAAGCATTTTCCCACTGGTTGCTTTAATAGAATCCGGAGATAAGAGAATACCAAAATCATCGTTCATCCCCTCATCGGCATCCATAGAAGGTCGAATACACTTTGCTCGCCGAATCCAGTACTCGAAATAGTAGGTACGCCCGGGAACAAGGTCTTCCAGCAGCTTCACCCCAATACACTCACTCCAGGATTCACCACACTGCATACCCACCATCATGGCCCCCGTTCGAGCGGGGGGTGGGGTGATGAAGCGTTCGAAAAAAACGGGCGTAATCAGATCAGGTGAAGCCAAATTAGGCGTCGTCCAATTCTTGATGGCCTGACTAAATTCCACATCGTCTTCGACAAAGTGATCTAAGGTGTCAAAAACTTCCTCGAAACTGGGGTTGGGCACAAGATTTTGGCCGAAAAGAAATCCGCTACCACAGCAAAGAAATAGGATGATTACTCTCACTGTATCAACATTTGGTTTCCTTCATAACGGAAAAAGAAACGATGGATACAGTGTTACGCCTCCGCAAATACCTCGTGGTGTACTACCTTGGGTTCAAAGGCTAAAAGGTAGTCCGTATCCTGGAGATAATACTTGGCCTTTTCGTAGTCCTCTCCGGCAAAGTTTTTGATGACGTCCAGGCTTTCCCAGTAGGTGATCAAGGTAAAATGGGCAATGTCTCCTTCTATTCTTCGCAAGAAAGAAAGCTTGACAAAGCCCGGCGTTTTTTGGTAGTCTGGAATGGCTACCTCCCGCATGAAAGAGGTGTACACTTCATAGTCACTGGTTGTCGTTGTCCCATGCCAAATTCTAGCGATCATCCGTTTTGTTTTTTGGTCATCAAAATCACCCCGGTTGACCAATTCATTTTCGTTAGAGAAAAATCGTCGCGTTGCTCCAAGTAATCAACGAGCGCATCCGCCCTACCCTGATGTCCTTCGGGCCAGTTCTCCTGTGCTTGCATATCGTCAATGACGTAAAAGCCCCCTGGCTTCACCAAGTTCAATACCTCCTCGATCTCACTGTATTTCCCTGGCCAAGCATCCGCAAAAATTAAATCAAAGCCGGAGCCCTCATAATTATGGATCCAAGCGGCTCCATCGGTACAAACGAGTTCTACTCGCGGATCTTTACCAAAGAAATCATTGGCGATTTGAATGAGGGCTGGGTCATTATCAATGGATACCAAGGAAGAATCCGCATCTAAGCCCTCCACCATCCAAGCTAGCGAAAGACCAATCCCCGTGCCCAACTCCAGGATATGGGATTTCGACTTGGAGCTGATTAAGGTTTTCAGTAGGGTTCCGATGTAAATATCCGAGGGCATGGTAAAACCAATCTCTTCACACTTGGCTAGAAGGGCTGGATAGATCAGTGGCTCATCCAGAATGTTAGCGTCGTTCATAATGAGTACTTTGTAACCTAAATTCCTAAACATTTTGACGGGTTCTTTTTGCCCATCTCATCGTTGCGTACTCGCCTTCGTAGCTATGGCTACGAGCTTGCGCGCCTTGATCTGCACAAAAATCTCCTCGGTCAAAATATTCATTTACTTAGTTCACAAAGTAATGAGTTTATTTAAATGGACTGAACAGACATAAAATAGTAAGCAGATTGGAAGGCAGGGAAGATAGCCTTTTTGCTTCGTTCAAAGGTGGAGGCCGGGTATGAGAGGAAGGAAAAAGCAGTTTTTTACCGATAACTAAGACGCTTTCTCAACCTTCTATCGGGTAAGAAATTGGGCCTCTTTTTCCCAACGGATATGCTTACCACTTAGGCAGATCAAATGAATTGCGAGTAAAATGCACGATCTTGGTATTTACCTGCCGATAAAGGCAGGCCAGAAGATTAGCGATTAGCTTTAGTAAACGGCCTGCCTTTGGGCAGACAAGTAACTGAATCCGACATTCTCAAAATTTATACCACAACCCACTCATTAACAGT
Organism: Bacteroidota bacterium; assembly: GCA_038748815.1. GTDB lineage: Bacteria > Bacteroidota > Bacteroidia > Chitinophagales > Saprospiraceae > JBCDIO01. Next base: position 8,722 of record JBCDIO010000050.1, on the reverse strand, counting down.
TATTTGAATTACTTTTCGTATTCAAAATCCTGATCTGGCCAGGCCAGATCGGGAGGGATAGATAGCAAAGGTCAGTTTCTAGCGCTTAGTTCAAACTACGGTACTCAGCGGGGCTCATGCCAGTTTTATTCTTAAAGAGGCGAGTAAAGCTTTGGGGGTAGTCGAAGCCAAAGCTATAGGCAATTTCGCTAATTTTCTTATTCGAATTTAATAAGACCGTTTTTGCTTTGTCAATGATGTAGGCATCGATGTGTTCTTTGATACTTTTACCCGTTTCTTTTTTGAGCATATCACTCAAATAGTTCTTCGACATATTGAGTCGCTTACCAAAGTAGTCAGAAGAAGGCAGCCCTTCCTCTTGTAGCGCCTTGGAGTTGAAGTAATTACGAAGGGTTAGGGTGAAATTCGCTACGAAATCCTTGTTTATATTGGTGCGCGTGTAGAATTGCCGATCGTAGAACCGCATACAATAGTTCAGCAGGAGTTCCAGGTTAGAAAGGATTAAAGTCTGGCTGTGCTGGTCTAAATTTTGCCCGTATTCCTCCCGGATCTTTTGAATCAATTCGAAGCAGAAACGCTCCTCTTTTGGGGAGAGATGAAGTGCTTCATTGACATCGTATGAAAAAAAGGTATACCGTTCCATTTTATCCCATAGGTCGGATTTGCGGATCAGGTCCGGATGAAACAATAAGGTCCATCCTTGTTTACCCAGCATATCCTCTTTTTCAGGGGTCGTAAAAACCTGCCCAGGACTCGAAAAAATAAGGGTTCCCTCTTGGAAGTCATAGGTATTCCGACCGTACTTCATGGAACCAGAAATTTTGTCCTTATACATCACGAAGTACATATTGGTAGCGTAGCGCACATTGCCCAATTCTTCAAAATTGAAGGTAGAAAAATCCACTTCTTGGTCATCGATCAATGTAATCAAAGGATGCTCTGGGAAGGGCAATCCTAAAATTTCATGATATTCCGATATACTATCTATTCTTACAATGTCACTCATATCAACAATTATCCCTGATTGGCGGCAAAATCGTCGCTCAGGGGAAGGTTTCGTAAGCGAATCCCGGTAGCAGCAAAAACCGCATTACCAATAGCTGCTCCAATCGGACCTACCGGAGGTTCCCCTACTCCAGCGGGGCGATCACCGCTCTCCAGGATGACGACTTCAATTTCTCTAGGCGCTTCCTTTAGAGTTGCAATTTTGTACGGGCCAAAAATGGTAGGAACGATCTTCCCCCCTTCGAGTTCCATCCGTTCGTACATACAGGCACTAAATCCTTGGATGATGGCGCCCTCCACCTGGGCTCGGATACCATCCGGATTAATGGCCAGACCAACATCAAGAGCGCAGGTGACTTTGTACACCTTGATCTCCCCATTTTCGATAGAGACCTCTGCGATTTCTGCGATGGTTGCCCCAATTTCTGCACAAGTAGCCAGGCCTAAAGCATGTCCTTTGGGTAGGGACTTACCCCAACCCGCTTTTTCAGCCGCCGCTTTAATCACATTCTTTAGACGTAATTCTTTGCCTTCGTCGTGGAGGTGGGCTAAGCGGAATTCTACGGGGTCTTTACCGGCTTTATGGGCAAGTTCATCCATAAAGCTTTCCAATACGAAGGTATTGGCCATCAAACCCGGAGCGCGCCACATCGTAGTAGAGAAGGGCAATTGTAAACGCCAAGCAGAAACCCGGATATTTGGAATTTTCATATAGTTAATCCGACCACCACCCCAGGCTCCTAAGTCAGATCCTAAGATGGTTTCCATGATCTTTGGAAGAATGGGGCTACCAAAGGCAGCATCTGCACTAGACGTATTGTGTTCAATGGATTCGATCAAACCATCAGCACCAATTTTACCTTTTAAGGTATGGTGGGTCGGTGGTCTAAATTCTGCGGACTGGAATTCATCCTGACGACTGTAGTATACGTGTACGGGCTTACCGACTGCTTTGGCAATCCGGGCGGCCTGCATCGCATTCGGTGTATGCAGTCTACGACCGAATCCTCCTCCCAAATAAGTTGGGCGTACCTCAACTTGTTCGATTTCAAGCCCTAGGGTCTCGGCCACCTCTTTCTGAGTGACTCCTGGCACCTGGGTTGAAATGTAAACAATTACCTGATCGCCATCGATATGAACGACCGAGCCGTTGGGTTCCATCTGAGCATGTGCCCCGGCGGCCGTACTATATTCGGCTTCTACTAGGTCCTCCCCCTCTACCGCTTTACCTTCTTTTTGGATCAAGTATTCTTTACCAGCACCAACTTTGGTCATCGCCAGAATTTCATCTTGCTCCCAGACTTTGTTGACCTTCCAGTTGACCTTGATGGCTCTCGCGGCCATCTGCGCTTCGGGCCTGGATTTAGCGACTACCGCTACGAAATCCGGTTCCTGAACCACCTTCACCACCCCGGGCATCGATTTCGCTTTAGAAATATCGGAACTTACGTAAACGGTATCCACCGTGGGTGGCCGTAGCACTAGTCCGTAAACCATATCTGGTAGACTAACATCAATTCCGAAAATGGGATCTCCCAAAATCTTGGGCATCAGGTCAATCCGAGGAACGGCCTTTCCAATAACCTTAAAGTCCTTTTTCTCCTTGAGTTTTACTTCTTCTGGCTCTGTCCAGCTAGTGGCTTGTTGCACAATTTCTCCGTAGGTCAAGGACTTACCGTTGGCAGAAATAATACCATTCTTAACGCTCAGGCTCGCTACGGGTGCCCCTAAGATGGTGGCGGCGTTCGCCTTCATCATTTCTCTCAACTTAGCCGCTAATTCCCGGAGGGTAAGCCACATGCCAGAAATGGTATCACTACCACCCGTAGAGCGGGGGTCGATGGGACGTCCTAGCGTTACCGCATGGACTACCTCTATTTGATCCATTTCTACTTCTAGCTCTTCCGCGACTAACTGCCCCAAGCCAGTGAAAGCTCCCTGCCCCATTTCTACCTTGGGAGAATGGAGGATAATACGGTTATCGGCCGTAACTTCAAACCAGGTCAAAATGGAGTCTTCATTCGCATAATCACCAATGAGCGCTTCCATATTATCAAAAAGAGCCCGTCGCATCGGGTTAATACCACCCGCTAGGGCACCAACCAACACCCCTGTACCTACCGTGAATCTAACTAGAAACCGTCGTCTTGAATTCGGTTGTTTTGTGTCATTCATGATCAATCGTTTTGCAGGATTAGGAGTTGGTTTGTTTAATCTCAGCGGCCCGGTGAATGGCTTTACGCATCCGGTAATAGGTTCCGCAACGACATATATTGGAGATATTGTTGTCAATATCTTCATCCGTCGGATTTGGGATTTTCTCCAACATGGCTGCGGTAGCCATCATGAATCCCGGTTGACAATACCCGCACTGCGGTACGATTTCTTCTTTCCAGGCTTGCTGAACGGGATGCAAATTTTCTCCATCCGACAATCCTTCAATGGTCTTCACGGTTTTGCCTTGGGCGTATTTGGCAGCAAAAGAGCAAGAGCGCACCGCATTCCCATCCACGTGAATGGTACAGGCTCCACAAGCAGCTTTACCGCAGCCAAATTTGGTTCCTTTCTGGTCTAGTACATCCCGGATCACCCATAACAAAGGAGTAGCACCATCTACATCGACGGATTGTGTCTGCCCATTGAGTATGAAATTAATTCTCATGATTTCGTTTTTGATAGATTAATTAATCGGCGGGGATGACCGCACCAGCCGCAATCCATTCTTTCACGGCCTTGATATAATCTTCTTTAGAAACAGGGGGCTTTTCTCTGGGTACACCCTCGTTATTGATACCTGGATTAAATACCCATAGTACTAAGGGGTCTTCGGTGAGGTGTTTTTCGATGTCTTCGATAGACCGATCGCCGTTTTTGGTTCGATCTAACATAGCCTGGGCAATTTCCCCCCGGGATAAGCCTTCCCAAGCCATACTCCTCGGAGCCAAGTGCCAATGAGGGGCGCCGGGTACTCCGGAAAAATCATTATTCTCAGCCTGATGGCAGGTACTACATTGAGCAGCGGGCATTCCATGTCCGTCAGTCCCACGCTGCACGTTGAAATAATGAAGGTGGCTATCTTCTCCCTGCCGGGGTCGATCACCGGAGGGATGGCAATTAATACAACGCTTATGGCTAATGACATCCATCATGACGTCAAAAGGATCGGAAAGTACTATTTCTTCCGAAGAGGCAGGAGGCGGATCTTCGGCTGAGGGAACATCCATAAGGTCAAAACTTAGACCGACATAACACAGAAAAAGGGTGAGCAGTAGGAAGAGCGTCTTTTTCATAGGCTTGTATCAAGTTATCCAAACGAAAAGCTGCTTCCCAACCAGCTCCTGCTTGAATAAACCCATAAAAAAGGAACCCCATTATGATTCGGACATCATATACGTATGGAGGATGAATCCGTTGGGTCTTTACCTTCATCAGCAAAAAAGTATTCTCTTTTTTGCAAAGGCGAAGAATCCCAACGGACTCAAGTATTTAGGCACTTGCTTTGTGGTCAGCACTGTAAATTTTGCTAAATTCTACCTTATTAAATTAACAAAATCACCTTTTGTTTTAACAAAATTCCAGCTTGCCCCCATTTGGTTATTCAATCGTACGAATGACCTTATGTATGGAAAAGGAAAGATCCTTGGCTATTAATCTTAAAAAGTAGAGCCCGGGAGGTACTTCTAATGAAAGCGCAGATTCGAAAGCCCCAGACTGTACTACGACTCCGCGTTGATCTACCAATTGGTAGGATACTATTTCCAGTTGACTCTCTATTTGCAAAGAATGGGTAAAGGGGTTCGGTGATAGTCTTACCTCCGCAGTGCTTACCAGTTCGGAAGTGTTGGTCTCCGTTACGTATATGCCAGAATAGCCAGTACCAAAGACGCCGCCACCAACGATTAGCTGGCCATTTGGCAATTGACAGATTGCTTCAATATCGTTGTTCGGCACACCACCCATGAACGTATCGAGCGTATTCCCATCGTACCGTACGATGCCATTGCACACCTCCGTCGTATTATCTGCATAGGTGATTTGTTGCAAGCCACCACCCATGTATAGTTCATCGTCAATGACCTTCATCGTGTGTACAAAAGTAAAATCATAACCCGAGCTTGGAGTGAAGCCAAAATCGAGGGATTCCCAACTGGTTCCATTCCACTTCGCGATCCGATTGACTGGCGTTCCGCCGCTTTCGGTAAAGCTTCCCCCAGCAATCAATGCTCCGTTATACACAATCAAGCTGTACACAGTACCATTGAATCCATCTCCGAGGGCCGTCCATTCTGTACCATCCCATTTACCAATACCATTTACCTCCACACCACCGGCAAACTTAAAATTACCCGTTACATAGAGCTCCCCATCGTGCACCAGTAATTGGTGCGGAAACAGTACTGGAAACGATCCGTCGATCCCTTCACTAAGTCCGGTTCCTAAAGGGCCCCAACTATTTCCGTCCCATTCCATAATACCCTGAATGTTGGCTGACCCAACCCGATCAAATTCCCCACAAGCGATGATCTTACCATTGTACTCTATGATGTCGTAAATATTGGGCAGCTCCGAAAGGCCACTGGCGGTGGTGAGATAAATCCCTTCCCCTAGTTTAGAAAGGGTTCCATTCCCATACACATATACCCAATTCGAATCGATGCTCTCTTCGTAGCGAGCGATGTAAAGCTTATCGCCAATGGTTCTCATAGCATGCCCCGGATCCGTAATATTGACGGACGAAGGGCGCCATTCGTTCTCTTCCCACTTGGCGATGTAACCAACGGATTCTCCACAGATTGTGTTGAAAAAGCCTGTCGCATACAGGGTATCCTGGTAATAATTGCAATTGACCATGGTCCCATTAAAGGGGGTATCTGAGCAGATCTCTTGAAAGCCTTGGCCGTACAGAAAAGAATAGCCCGACAGGGCCAAAAGAAGTAAGGTTACTTTTTGCATGTTGTTTACGTTTTCAATAGCTATATAATCCTCAGAATGAGGTTTGATCCATTAAGATAAGCAGGAATCTAGGATCATTATCTAACAAAAAAGCCCTCGCAGAGAGGGCTATTTATACCCAAAACGAAATGGTTTGAGTCGTTCACACTCGCCCCTGCACTCGTCTACTTCGTTACAAAGCCTCGCTGAAGCTCAGGCTTCGCCTACGTTTTGCGCCTTGTTGACAAGCACATGTGCTTCGCGCTAACTTTCCCAAACCACTTCGCTTCGGGTATAGATACAAATACGTTTTGACCAAATTTCCTAGAGATGGAAATGGCCAGCTTCGTAATCCCTAAATAGCTGCTCATTGCTTTGGTACAGGATGCCTCGAATACCGTGTTGTGCGGCACTCTCTATCTTGTGGATGCTATCATCAATGAAGATCATTTCTTCAATTGAATAATCGGGTAAATCCTCTATCAATTGAGCAAAGAAACGAGCATCGGCTTTTACCATCCGGTAATCGAAAGAGTAGATCTGTTGGCTCGCCCATTCATGAAACTTATAGCGTTCGGAGATATAGGCAATATTCTCCCTGTAATTATCACTGACAATAATTATCTCGCTACGTTGCCTGAGCCAGTCGATCAGCGGTTGATTTATAGCTAAAGTATCGAAAACGGCCCGAAGGAATTCGGGGCCGGAAAGTACTTGTTGAGTTTGTTGGTTATAATCCTGAAGAAAATCGGGGAAACGATCCTCCCCAATGTTTAGCGCATGGCCATATTGGTGGTTGAGGGCCGTTATGATCGCCCAATCAATCGTGGCGTTAGATTGCCCCGTCGATTGAAAAACAACGCCCCCTAGATCGAGTAATGTAATGGGCCGTTTTTTCATGATTGCAAAGCGTCTAAATCCATCCCTGTTAAGGCTTGTACCTTATCCGTAATCTGTTCAATAGGCCAATCCCACCAAGCAAGCTCCAAGAGCGCTTCGATTTTATCCTCCGAAAACCGCTTGCGAATTTCCTTAGCCGGATTACCTCCCACAATAGCATACGGAGCTACGTCTTTAGTAACGACCGATTTTGTTGCAATGATTGCACCATCTCCAATGGTCACCCCAGGCATGATGGTGGCACCATACCCAATCCAGACATCGTTGCCAATAACGGTATCCTCCTTGGTTGGGTAGCTCTTACCGTCCATCGCCGAAGACCAGTCCCCCCCAAAGATGGCAAAGGGATAGGTAGAAATGGCATCGCTCAAATGATTCGCCCCATTCATGATGAAAGTAACGTCTGAGGCGATCATACAGAATTTACCAATCCGAAGCTTGTCCCCCGTAAAGTCAAACAGGTACTTTACGTTCTTTTCAAAGTTTTCGACCGTTTCAAAATCGTCGTAATAGGTGTAATCGCCCACGATAATGTTTGGATTGGTCACCACATTCTTAAGGAAACAGAGCCGATCGTAGTGTTCCAGAGGGAACTGGGTGTTTTTATCGGGGATATTCATCCACTGGGTTTTAGTTGGAATAGAACCACTAATCTACTAGAAAAGCCAGTTCCTTGGCAACCATACGGGGTATGAATTGGAGGATGCGGTATTCAGCCAGATCATGAATCTGAAAAGGATCCTCCTTAAGAATATCTAGTAGGGTATCCTGATCCGGGACATTACTCAGGATAATACCGCCGTTTCTCGGAACTTTAGGTCCCGATGCTAAGAAGTGCTTTGCGGCGTATTGTCTTTGTAAGAACGCCACGTGCTCCTCGAGGTATTGATCAATCTGATCTAAGGGTACTTTGTAGGTTAATTCGACAATAAACATAAGAATGTCTTTGTGTCCAGAGGATGATCGTATTATCTAATCGGTAGCTGGTTGGATGATTTCTCGAATGGTGGCCCAGCCCGAAGGACTATTGGCATGACGCACGTAGGTTACCATCGTTCGGCCCTTGAAGAGGAACGAATCGCCACCAGATTTGGGCGTTCCCTTGATGGCAAAACGGGTTTGCTCGATCGCTAAGTCCCCCTGGAAGTAAATATTCTCCACCTCATTCTCCACAAACTCCAACTTAAAAGCAGCCAGGGTACCGCGAATTCCTTCCATCACCGCCTGGCGGCCTTTTTGTTCATCTTGATAACCCAAGGCTTTAACGACCTCCGGGTGATGAAGGGCACTGATGGTGGCCAGATCTCCTTCGGCAAAGGCATCGCGAATCATTGCTCCGTGCGCTAGCACTTCATCCATGGCTTTTTGCTTAATGGTAGCTGGTTCAATACGAAGGAAATTCCCTTTGTAGAAAAGCCCCGTTGGTTGATCATTAGCATCGAATTGTACTGAATTCAACGCGTATTCGTTGGGACTAATCCACTCGTAGGTATAGATACGGTAGGTTCCCTTAGCTTCTCCTTCAAAGCTCACTTTGAGTCGGAGATTCCCATCTCCATAAAATTGACCACTCCCCTTTCCCAACCGAATGGTCCCAAAACTGGACAGGTGACCCACTTCCCTGGTATTCGGATTGTAGGTCCAGAAGATGTGACCGTTGGGTTCCGGACCATCCACTATAGAAAGCAAGCTATGCTCCGTGTTGATTTTGCTGGACACCGTATGATGACCTGGAATTTTGATGGTATCATTCTGGCCACCCCAATTCTGAATCCAGGTATCCTCTTTGAGGGTCCACTCCCCGATAAAAGAAGCAAAGGGATTTTGGGATTTAGTGGGTTCCTCTTGAATCTCTGCATTGGAGGGCCGGCCGTTTAAAGCGAAG
>JBCDIO010000049.1:0-11321 GCA_038748815.1 Bacteroidota bacterium | reverse complement strand
TCCTTTTGCTTTCCACCGATTGTTCGGCTAATCTTCGCCAAGGCCGGCGAGGCATTTGGTTTGATATTCCCTTCCTCATCGATTACGGCTTCAATCGCATCCACAAGGCTACTCTCGAAGGTAATAGGTCGTACGATGGAGTACAAGCGAGGGTAAAGCTCCTGGCGATTGTAGTCAAAGAACTGAAAGATACGCATGGCATTCCGCAAGATCTGGTTGATCTTTTGTAGGCCTTCTTCGGGTAGTACAAAGTCTACCACGGCGAGCATCTTCATCTCTTCAAAAATGGGTGCATAAGCGCTGATGGGAAAGGGATCGTTCTCTTCGATGGTCAATTTATATTCGACCACCTCTTCTAATTTCCGAACGATTACGGTGCGCTCTGTTTCGAAAGGGAGTTCATCGAGAGCTTCTTTCCCTAAGACTCCATAGCAGCTTGCTTTCAATAGCTCGACCACCTTGTCGAACTCTAGTTTTTCCAACAGATCGTTGGGCTCTAGTAGCATCATGTTCTTCTATCTTTTCCAAGTCCTATCTCTAGCTCACCGAGATACGGTCAGCCGTATGTAAAAAAGCAAGGCACATGGACTTGCCAAAGGGCTTGAGGACGGATAGGAACGTACTCTAGACCCCCGCAAAAGCCACATTTAGTGGGTTTTGCCGCGAAAATACAAGCTTAGAAACAAAATGTCCAGCCCGGAGTTCCCAAACCCCATAAGTATTTTGTTAGATTTTCATTTCTTCGGACTTAGCGGTATTTTAGAAGATGTCCATACAAATAAAAATGCTTTTTCCTATTCGTTGGGTAGCGGTCCTGGGAGCATTCCTGCTTGCTGCCTCTACAGTTGGATGGAGTCAAAACTTAGTACCCAATTCCAGCTTCGAAAATACCGCCGAATTTGATTATCAGGATCCTCAAACCTCGCTCATGTATTTAGAGGATTGGTACGTACTTGGAGGAGGGCGTACGCCGGACCTCTTTGACTTCAATTATCCCTGGCCCCAAAATGGGAATCTCAATTTCTGGAATAAAGCACTCGGGACCCCCGCCGGTGTAAAACACGTAGGTATTGCCAATACCCTATCGGAAGAAGGCTATCGACAGCCCGAAGCCCTAGCCATCGAATTGATCGAACCTCTGGAAGCAGGGCGAGCCTATGCCGTAGAATTACAAGTTCGCAATAAAGGGATAGCTGCTTACAATGGCCAAACGCCCCAGACCTGTGTGCTCGATGTAGACAAAGCCGTACAGGTATTACTCAGCGATGAGAGCTTAGCCTTAATTGATGATCAGCAAGAAAAAACCACTTATCCCGTAGCGGAGACCATTCTTCCACTAACTTCTGACCCGATTCAAAGTAATGCCTCCACTGACTGGCATCCCGTCGGTAGCTGCCTAGTGGCCAGTGGAGGGGAAAGCCATTTGGGGCTTTCTCTAAGCTATGGTCAATTCGACGTTGAACCGCCTTGTGTCATCGCCACCGATAGCTGGAATGCTTTTTACATCTACTATTCCGATGTAGATGCCATCGTGTTACATCCACTACCAGAGAAATATGAGCTCACCGGTGATCTTTGCATCGACGAAGCAACCTCTTTCAATCTAGAAGAGCTCATTGAGCTGCCCCGCATGCAAAAACCCATTGAATTCCTCTGGGACGATGGTTTTCAAGGCCCTTCTCGCTCTTTTGATCGAGCCGGTAACTGGACGGGAGTAATTCTACTCGATTGCAAAAGCATCCCATTTGAGCTAGTAGTTTCAGAAATCCGTTGCCAACCGAAGTACTATGTTCCCAATATTTTTTCGCCCAACTTCGATGGAATCAACGATGTGGTACAAGCCCATGTAGATAGCGATATACCGCTCCAAGAAGGGCAGTTTATGATCTTTGATCGCTGGGGTAATCAAGTGTTCTCTACGGATGATTTCAGCCAATCATGGGACGGTACCTGGCGTGGCCAGCGAGCGGCCCAAGGCGTTTATACCTGGGCACTACGTTACGAATGGATTGACTTAGAAGGTCAAAATCAACGGGTCGTACAATCCGGTGATATTTATCTTTTGCGTTAGCCAGGAGTCAAGAACCCAAGCTAGGGTTTTCCACTCCTCGGCATTCTTTTATCTTTGGCGCTCAATCCATTCAAATTATGGCAGGTAGCACCTTTGGACAGGCTTTTAGGATACATACTTTTGGAGAATCGCACGGCAAGGCCCTGGGCGTAACCATTGACGGTTGCCCCGCCGGAGTCGATATTGATCTTGATTTTATTCAACTAGAACTAGCCCGGCGCAGGCCTGGACAATCCGCCATTGTCACTCAACGCAAGGAAGGAGATCAAGTCGAAATCCTATCGGGTGTCTTTGAAGGTAAAAGCACGGGTACTCCGATCCAAATGGTGATCTTCAACAAAGACGCGCGCTCTCGGGATTACAGTCATATTGCCGATCGCTATCGACCTTCGCACGCTGATTTCACCTTTCAGGAGAAGTACGGCGTTCGCGATTACCGAGGAGGTGGGCGAAGTTCAGCCCGGGAAACAGCTGCCCGCGTAGCTGCCGGTGCCGTTGCAAAGCTCATTCTACAAAGTCAAGGTATTCAGATCAATGCCTACGTAAGCCAAGTTGGTGCGCTCCAATTGCAGGTACCCTACCACGAATTAGATCTTACCCAAACAGAAAATAACCCCGTTCGGTGTCCCGACCCCACAACGGCCACCGAAATGGAGACTCTGATCCGACAAGTCCGTAAAGAAGGCGATACGATTGGTGGTGTGGTCAGTGCTCTGGTAACCGGTTGTCCCGTTGGTTTAGGGGAGCCCGTTTTTGATAAATTGCACGCTGATCTGGCCAAAGCCATGTTGAGTATCAACGCCTGTAAAGGATTCGAATACGGCTCGGGGTTTGCTGGCGTAGAAATGCGTGGCTCCCAGCACAATGACGCTTTCTACCAAGAGGGCGATCAGGTACAAACACGTACTAATTATTCCGGAGGGATTCAGGGAGGGATTTCCAATGGTATGGATATCTATTTCCGCGTAGCTTTCAAGCCAGTAGCTACCATTATTCCAAGCCAAGAGTCTATCAATCAGGCTGGCGAAACCGTTGAAGTTACCGGCAAGGGCCGCCACGACCCCTGTGTGGTACCACGTGCCGTCCCCATTGTCGAATCGATGACCGCCTTAGTACTCGTTGATCATTGGCTGCGGCAACGATTGGCTAAGCTATAAGACTCAGTAATCCCCAGACAGAGACCTTCGTCCTCTTTCCTTAGAGATGTATCCGTGCCCTAATGCGCTGAAACTACGCCCCATTCTCTCCTATGCTATTCCTCTTTTGGAGGACCTTGCAGTTCTTTGTACTTAAGAACGTAGGTATTTTAAGGATAAATCGAGCTTTCGATTATCTTTAAACAAACGTACCCATTTATTCTGCTATCCGTTTGAAGGTAGCAGGTGAAGCCTTTAAAAAAAGTAAAAATGAGTGATCAGCTTAAAAAGATGACCGAGAAGCATTGTGCTAACCCTCCGGCTAAGTACGATGATCTCAAGGTCCTTTTTCTCAATTGCACCCTAAATAGAACTCCCGTTTTATCCCATACCGAAGGACTCATCAATAAGGCTCAGGCCATTTTCGAATCCGTTGGTGCATCCACTAAAGTCATTAGACCCGTAGACTATGTCATTCCCGCTGGCTTGGGTTTAGACATGTCTCAGACCCCGGAGTGGGATCGAGATGATTGGCCGATTATTCAGAAAGAAGTGGATGCTTGCGATATTTTAATTATCTGCACCTCAGTATGGCTGGGTGAGAAATCCTCCGTTTGTAATCGCACCCTGGAAAGGATGTATGGATACACTCACCAATTCAATAAAAAAGGACAATACCGCGATTACGATAAAGTAGGAGCAACGCTCATTACCGGTAATGAAGACGGGGTGAAGCACTGTGCTATGAATATCTTATTCTCTTTGTCCCATATTGGGTATACCGTTCCACCACAAGCCGACGCCGGCTGGATGGGGGAAGCCGGACCTGGCCCTTCTTACCGGGATCCAGGATCTGGTGGTCCAGAGAATGACTTTACCAATAGAAACACCACCTTCTTGGTTTGGAACTGTCTGCATGTTGCCAGAATGCTTAAAGACAATGGGGGAATCCCAGCTTACGGAAATCAACCCGACGAATGGGCAGCGGGCTGCCAGGCAGGCTTCGATAGTCCGGAACACAAGAGATAAAGTACATCATATTGGTACACGATGACAATGGCCTTGCTAGTTAAACTAGCAAGGCCATTGTCTTTAAGAGACGATGATTTTATGTGGATAGGGCGATTTCCGTCTTTCGTTCAAAAGGAAAGGGAATGGTTTGAAGCTTGCCAGTAACTTTGCTTATCAATGGTTTAGTAAACGGGGGCTTTGTCGATAACTATTTCTCCGTTTTTGACAAAACTACTCATCCTCTACTTCGACTATTTCAACGGTCCGCTCTATTGAAATAGCCATCACGATACCTAACAAAATGATAAAACCCTTAGATACGTAGTGCGAGAGATCGAATGCGGTAAAATTAGTATCAAGGTCTTGGAGAAACCGCCCTACGAATTGCAGTCCAGAGCCACCAACTAGGAAAATTAGGGCCCATATTTTAATTGATATTTTAGCATATGGGCTTTTGGTAATCATTAATCCCAACAATACCAGTTGGATACCTATGGGAATCAATCCTATCAGCCTACCCAAGGTAATGGTTACATATGTATTCCAGGCAAACAGAAATCCGATGATGGACATAGTCCCCCAGTAGACTACTTGATTATTAAAATGGGCTCGTTTCATATTTTGGTGTCATCAGTAAAGTTCGACATTCCTTTGGGTAAGTTATCTGTCCAAAATCATCGGACAACTTTATTTATCGGATATTGGCTCAATAAGTGGTTTGATATGCGATTGCAGACCTTCTTCTGCCCAAATAAGATCTTGCATCAAGATTTTAAAGATCCCTTTCTTCTCCGGACTGGTTTCATTTGCATTGTTGATAATAAAGTCCAACAGCTTTTCCGCCCGGTATTGATTAACAAGGCAAGCAGAATCCCAATAATTACGGGAATGATCTCTCTAATCAATTTAATTACTTGCCTCATTAATCTTCCTTTTTCTGGGAATGAAATATACAAAATGGCGATGCTCATCGTGTTTTCACACGCGAGATAAAGTCGCAAAGGGGATGACCGTTGCGATAACATCCCACCCTCAGAATAAAGACAAAAGCATAATCAAAGAGTTGATTTTTCTTTCTACGGTACAACCGGGCAACACGATCAAATTTGGATCAGTAGGAAGACTATACAAAATACTCGTATTGGTCTCGGTATACTTCCGTCAGAAAGTCTAAGAATGGTTTAGCCACCTTCAGGCGATCGGAGGCTTTACGAATTCCATCTTCTCCCAGGATTTCCTCTGCCGGGAATTCTGCCATAAAGTAAAACTGCTTATTCGCGATGAGCGGTTCTACGGCGAAGGTGTCTCTAAATTCCGGTGGTATTCGTTTATTGGCATCCCCTTGCACCCCCTCGTACAATTTCACAAAGGCGGTATCCTGAGTAAGGGATTGAAAGCGATCCAACTGGTGTTGTATTTGGGTCCGAATTTTATGTAAGCTGGGGCGTTCCATAAAATAGCATCCACCACCAACCATCAAGCGGCCGGGCTCGAGATGAACGTAGTATCCCGGAAATTCTTTGTGTTTTCGGCCCCGCTCGGATAAAATAGCCGATACATTGGTCTTGTAGGGCGTCTTATCTTTGGAAAAGCGGGTATCCCGGTGGATTCGGAATACCGATTCCTTGGGCGTGGTGACCATTTCCGGATACCAACCTTGAATCTCTTCGATGAGTAACTCTAAATAAGCCGCAAAAGGCTTTTTGGTAGAAGCCTCGTAGCGCTTCTTATTCGTATGGAACCAGTCTCGATTGTTATTCTTACTTAAATCCTTCAGAAAGTCCAGGATATCAGTGGAAAGTGGATTCATTTAAAATGGTTATGGGCGTGAATAGAAGGTACTTTTCTGAGTAAATGGTACAAATTTAAACAAAACGTTTTAAAAAAATAAAACTTTTTGTTTGCACTACCCACCATTCAGATCCTTCGTGGTCTTTTTCAAGCCCTGCAAAAACTCCGAGAACGTATCAAACTCCTTCCGGAAGGAGAGCCCTAAGCCCGTTTTATTACGGCGTCCTCCCCCAATCTCCGGTTCGGTACTTTGATAAAATCGAATGGTAAGATTGCGGTCTTTCGTGAGCACATATTCGATCACCAAATCCCCCGCAAAGAATACGCCCGCGTTGGGGTCGGGCCCTACGTAATTGGTGCTTTCGCCAATGTCGAATTCTCCCCCTACATTGACCGAAAGACGATCATTAAACAGATAATTCTTCAATTGAAACTGTAACTCGTTGCTACTGTACACATCGTTTGGATTCTCCCCCAAGATGTCCTGGCCTTGAATGTACTTATAGGCAATATCGAAATCGATGCCGGTGATCAAGCCATCTTCGCGGAGCCATTCTGACACCAACTCCGTTAGATATAAAGACAGTTGCTGCGAAAGCATTTCCGTCACCGTGTTAATCCCAATATTAAACTGTTGGCCCTGCAAATTAAAATCAGAAGGCAAAAATTGACCGACCACAATCAATCCGAAGACCTGACGGTTCATTTCGTTTTCGTCCTGACGGATCACCCGGAGCTTACTATCCGTAAAGTTTTTAAGCTCCCCAACTAAGGTTGGGAACTCGATATCGAAATTGATAGTGGGATTAAGTAACTCGCCGGAAAGGGCCATAATCAGGTTAACGTCTTGACTTTGCTGAGCAGCCGCTTTGGCCCGGTCGGTAGCCGTAACCAGATATTCTGACAAGAAGTTCGTTAAGCTGGCTTTGATATTTTGGTACTCGGCTTTGAGGTTGATTTCTGCTCCAAATGGATCCCCCGTCCAGCGAATCGTTCCCCCTTTGCGTACGGAGAAAGGTTTGTTAACCGCTAGGCTCATCAGGGTAAACAGATAACTTCCCGACTGTACCACGTAGTCACCAAACATTTGGAAATCGCCACCCCGGGGTATTTGAATTTGTAGGGTACCATCCCCCCTGCCCCGGAGTACGTCCCCGGTTTGTTCATCAAACACGATTTCTACTAAGGCCTCCGAGGTTAAATTTAAATCCATCTGGATACCAATACCCGTCACTTCTTGCGGGTCGGCCGATACTTGAACCTGCGGTCGGATGGGGTTGGGTTCGCGGAAGCGAATGAAATTCACCGCCGAAGCATTTTGCTCGTACTCCGTGGGAATCACCAATCGGGTACCGGCCTGGGAAGTTGCCGTTACGTCAATATTAATTTGATTAAAAGGCCCCGAGAAGCGAATATCGCCGGCTCCAATAGCTCGACCATAGTAGAGGCTATTCTGCCCCTTGGTGGTATTTAGTACTAAGAAAGTATCGGCAAGAATGCGGGTATCGAGCGTAAAATCGCGCAAGCGGTCGTGGCGGATTCCTCCGCTCACCCGAGCGGGGTTACCAAGCTCGTCTTTTAGAATGCCATTCTCTACCTCAATGAAATCATTGGAAATTTTCACTTGGCCTCCTTCAATAAAGTAGCGGGTATTTAAATAATCAATGGTGGTGGCACCGTCGGGCACATAAGCAACTCCGCGCACATTGGGTTGCTGGGGGGTCCCTTCAAATTTCACGGCCCCATTGATTCGGCCTTCGGTCCCACTAATAGCATTTCCTAACCAGTATTCGAGTAACCACATAGGCACTTGGGCCGCAGTGAGGTCAAAGTCAAAGTAGTTAGGCCGCTCGTGGGGTTTGGAACGTCCGGTACCCGTAGGACGATAGGTAGGTAAATTATAAAAACCTTCTGCTTCGATTTTCTGCTCGGGGCTCGTTAAACTCAGCTTAGTATCAACTTGGCTTCGGATGTTTTTCGCATCGGCATCGATCCGTAGTAATCCCCAATTATCAGCGTTGATTTCCATGGTATCGACTAGTACCGAAAGGCTAAGATCACTCAGTTCAAAGACATTCCCAACCGTAGCTTCGACCGAATACCATCCATCAAAGATCAAGGGTTCGTAGTTGACCCAACTGTTCAGATCATTCAGATTGAATCCCTCTACCCCTAATTTCAATCCTTCTCTTCCCTGGCTTTCCAGAATAATCTTACGGGTGCCATTGGTCAGCGCAAAATCCCGGGTTTGAATAAAGTCTTTGCCGAAACGAATCAAGTTATTCTCCTTAATATTCCACAGCTCGTTCAAAAAGATCACATCCGATTCCATAAATCGAATCACCAAGTCTTCCTCTGTAGCAAACAGCTGACCATCTACCTCTAGTTTGTTCAGAAAGTTGGTAAAGTCATACCCGGTCATTCGAAAATCGAAGGTATCCCGGTTGATTAAGCCCAATAGATTAACGGGTGCCAACTCGGTATTCTCCCCAATTCGGGTCTGGTATACTCCAATGTCAATATCGGCCACCCCATTGGCTCCCTCCCCGATCAGTACAACATCTTCTAGCCCAATATTCCCGTACGTAAATTGGGGCATACTCAAATCAAAGGCGACTGAGTCTTTGAAGGAATCAAATTCGGCGACCAATGAAGTTTCTCGCAAATTGCCAAAATTAGGGTCCACAATTGTCATCAGTCCTTTGGTATCGTAGACATCAAGCAAGAGGGAGAATTGCATGCTATCCGCCGTCTCTGGGGCTTGAATACCTAACTTTCTGGAGAAAGTCGGAAAATCATTGGTGAGCATTTGGGAAATGGCCTGCGGAATCCGTCCTATTTCGTAATCTCCTTTTAGATCGAAGTGAAGGAGATCCGAGTAGATAGAAAGAAAAGCGAAGGAATCTCGATTAATCGAAATCGCGAGAATACTATCTACCTGGTAGAGGCTATCTTGATTATACTGGAAATTGAGGTCAGATAACAAAACTTTCCCGTTGATTCGATTGGGTTTAGTACTACGTAAACTGAGATCAATATCTCCGCCAACGACCAAATCTCGATCCCAGAGATTAAGCGCTTTGACGTCCACTTTATCCACTTCGGCTTGGAAATCGAAAAGGGGTTCGCTGGAGGTGAAGTCAATAGCTCCATCGAAATTGAAGGCAATATTATCATCACTAATCGAGAATATCCCGTTAAACAGATTCTGGTTTAGCCGACCTTCTATTTCGAGGTTTTGATATTGATAATTGCGGAAGAAAAAACTATCGATCTTTGCTTCTAGGCGAGCGTTCGCAGTGGAGGCCGTTAGTCCTACCCCATCGAGTACTTTCGAGCGAAAGCTGATGGTTCCCAGGTCGGGGTTTTCCGTCCAAGTCTGCAAATCGAAACTAGCTAAGGAGAGATTTCCCGAATACTGAGCGAGATCCCGCCCCCGTCGCAAATTCATGCGCATATCCATATCGGCTCTTCCTAAGGCGGTTCGAAGGGTTCCGTTGGCCACAAAATCCGTAAAGAAACCCGCAAATTCTCCCCGGAAATCCAGTCGGCCCAACTTATTGTAGTTCTCCGGAAGATTGATCCCCGGAATGATATCCCGAATGGTTTGAATATCGGTATTCAAGCGGTCCAACTCAAAGGTCATCGCTCGATTTTCGGGATCCATCAAACCAAAGAATCCGAAATTCCCTTCCAGATACGAATCGTTTCCGATCAGAATGCGTAGATCCCGCCCACGGAGCTGGTCCACCACTCCCAACACTTGCCCTTCTAGCTTGAGGAACTTTTTACGGTTATTTTGGAAGAAGGTATTATTCTCTAAAACTGGAGCAAAGGTCATGATATCGTCGACGCTAACCACTCCATTCTTGACCCGCACGTCCATTCGAACCCGATTATTGAAATCTCGAAAGTCCGAAAAGTGCTTGTACTTAAAGATGAGCGTATCCCCAATCTCCGACTGATCCGAACGGATCGTTAGCCCATTGAGTTCGGCCTTCCGGTTACTAACCCGAAGTTGCTTGGCCGAAAATTCTTGGCAATTAAACCCACTGATATCCTTAAAGACAAAACGGTCCAGACCAGCAGTGATCACTTCCTTTTCCAACCGTAGGTCAGAAAAATCCATGGCGATGTCAAAGACGTCCATGTGATTGTAGTCCAGAATATCGCGAGGAGTCAACTTGACGGGTGCCCTTCGGTAATTGTTCAGGCGAAAAGCCCCCTTTCGGAGCTGGATATTATCGACCAACAGTTTGAATTGGGAAGTATCTTTTTTTGGGGTATAGGCATTCTCAATGAGAGGAACAAAAGGATCCGATACCCAATTTTCGATACTCTCTAGCCATTTTTCTGTGCTCAATAGCTGAATCCGAATAACGGGCTCTTTGAGGCGAATAGAATTGATGTGTACTAGCTGTTCTTGCAGATCAAAGGATTTAAAATAGAATTCCCCCAGCCCTAGATGAATATCCTGACGTTGGCCCCACAGGCTGTCTGCCTTTACGAAGTGGATATCTCGCAAGATGAGTTCCCGAAGATCAAAACTAAGTCCCCCCCCTACTTTGCGCTCTTCTGCCCGCTCTTCGGTTACCGTTGAGAGGGAATCTGGGTTTTGATTGGTTTGGTTCCTGGCTAAATAGTCAAAGATGAACTGCATATTATGGGAGGCTGAATCAGCACGCTGCACCCAATGAAATTCTGCCCCTACTATTTCAACGGCTCCGATGGCTAAGTCTCGCTGTACCAAGCTAAAAAGTCCTCGCCGTAAGTTGACGGAGAAATCGTCCGCGAAGAGAAGGGTGTCTCCTTCTAAATCTTCAATGTAAAAATTATCGAGTACGAGCCCCCGCCAAAGGCTCAGCCGAATATAGTCTAAGGAGACCTCTGTTTGTAATTCTTCACTGAGGTAGGTAGTGACTTTAGTTGCCGCCCAATTTTGCAAGGCTGGTATATGAATCAGAGCGATCACCCCCCCCAAAAGGATAGCGAAAATAAGGAGCACACGGCTAGCCCACCGACGGATGCGCCGACTCCAGGAGAGCTCCGTATGGGGCGCTACTGGGCTAGGTATCGATTTTGGCTCCTGTTCGCTCATTTAGTAGTAGTTCTTGACCTTCCTTACTTGGGAAACAATGGCTCGTACGAATAGTGCGATGGCATATACATAAAAACACAAAAATAGGGCAAAGCCTTCTATTCAACCCCGAAGTTTAACGAATCCTTAGGCTTTTTGCTGTTGCTTTGGGTAGGTCTAGTACTTCTTCTAAAAAATCAATGGCCCGGCGATCCGCGTAGGTCCATAGATCATT
>JBCDIO010000048.1:0-11325 GCA_038748815.1 Bacteroidota bacterium | reverse complement strand
TTATTACACCCCAGAAGCCTACGGAGGAGGTAAGAAAACGGAGGAGTACTTGCGGATGGCTCTGGGTATGCCAGATCAGGTGAACCCCAATCCCTACCTACCAAGTTGGGGGCGCGAAGAAGCACATTTACTATTAGTAAAACACTTTATGAAAAAAGAGCAGTGGGCCCAAGCTAAAGAAGCTTTTGGCGATGCTTACGAAACCTTCCCCAACAGCTATCAGCTCAATGAGCTTGGAGCGAAATTAGCGAGCAAATGAAAACAATCATTTATTGGAGCTTCTTTTTGGTGCTCGGAGCGTCAACGCTCCGAGCCCAAGAGCTCACGGGGCGCGTGTTAGACGAGCGGGGAGAACCCATTTTCGGTGCCTACCTCTACTGTTTACAAGATGCCCAGCGGGGTACCCATTCTGACCTAGATGGTACGTTCCTTCTGGCTACTTGCCCCAGCGATAGTTTGCGCTGTTCTTTTCTGGGGTACCAAGCGCAGACTTTTGGACCAGAAATCTGGGACCAGCAATCGGTAGATATCATTCTGCAAGAAACCGCACTATCTATCGCCTTGGTGGAGGTAATGGGGCAGAATCCAGTCTTAGAGGATTTTGCCGCCCAGCGATTGGAACGCCTGGAGGTATACCAAAACCCGTTGGCTGCTGGGGACGTCCTTAAAGCATTGAATAGTCTTCCGGCCTCGACAACTCTAGATGAAACGGCCAATCCTTCGCTACGTGGGAGTGATCCGGATCGAAGTCGGGTGGTTCTCAACGGGGTGCCTATTTACCAACCGGTGCGCAACAGCCAAATCAACGGGTTGGGCAATTTTAGCCTGTTCAATACCGCTATTATGGAACGGGAGTACGTGTTTGCCAGCAATCCTCCGCTTTCGTACGGTAATACGAGCGCGGGGTTGGTCGAATTGGAAACCGTGCAAGAAATTCGGGAGAAGCAATTAGAAATTGGCCTTAGCCTAGCCAGTGTCGGATTCCTTTATGGACAGCAATTACCCAAGGGAGGACTAATTCAGGTATACGGAAATCACCAATTTTCGGAGCCTTTCTTGTGGACGAACCCAGGGTTAGAAGACTTACGCTCCTTTGGGAATCTAGACATGGGCATGCACTGGCGGCAATCAATCGGAGCCCACTGGTCCACTTCTTTATTTGTGTATGGCATCCAGGAGGACTACGCAGTTGATATATCAGTCTTTGGATACCGAGGGGCCTCAACGGCTAATAGTAAGCGACTCTTCGCGGTACACAACTGGGAGTGGCAAAAGGAGCGGCATCAATTTGCAGTCCGTCTGGGGTTTGATCGCCAGAAGGGTGACTACGAACTAGGGAACCTCCGAGCTTCTGGCCTAGACCAAAGGCAGTATTACGCCTTGCAGTACCGCTGGTGGCCCGCCGATGGCTGGAATCTACAAGCCGGCGTACAGGTAGAGCAATTTATGGCCCGTTCCCAAGATACCTTTCCGGCGTTTTTCTTTGCTTATCAACCCGAAGCACCCATTCTGACACAAAATAGGAACGAGCAATTTGGTTTTGGAGAATCCTACCTCGTAGTCAAGAGAAACTGGGGAGATCGCTGGTCGGTAGGAGCGGGGGTCCGAGCCAATCTCTTTGCATCGGAAGTACCTTGGTACTTTAGTGCACAACTATCGGTTCGTTATCAACCCAAGGCTGGACAACGATTGCTGCTCAGTGGAGGGCAATATCATAGTCTGGCTACGAGCAATGCGTTTCGCCTGGGAGGGGAGTTATTGAGAAGCCAGCAGATCGCTTTGGATTATCGAATAGAAAGGGCCAATTGGACCTTAGAAGCAGCGATCTACTATAAGAATGACGAAGGGGCAAACCCCCAAGAATTTGCGGATGCTCAAGTGTTAGGTACACAAACCTTGGGTTTGGAAATAGGTGGAGAAAAGACCCTCGGCCGGTACTGGCAATTGCAAGGATCTTACACCTACCTACACCAGGACCAGGAACTACTCGAAAAAAGCACGATTCCTGGGACTCGTGATTTGGATTATTTTGTACGAGGGGCCATTGCCTTTAATCGCCCTGATTGGTTCTCCGCTTCCCTTTTTGTAATTGGTCGGCAGGGGAATCCTTACACTCCCGTAATCGGGGGAGTATTTGAACCAATGGCCGATGCCTACGAGCCGATCTATGCGAATGTGAGAAATCAAGAGCGTTACGAAGATTATTGGTCGGTGGGAGCTAGTATTAACAAAATGTGGATGGCTAGACAATTTCGAGTAATTACTTTTTTGAACCTAAGTAATGCCCTGAATCGGCAAAATCAGCGGGGTTGGTTTTTAGAAGGAGATTACACGGTGCAACAAGCCAGTTTCTTCCAACCACGTACTATTTATTTTGGGTCGGTTTGGTCCTTACGGTAAAAAATATATTGCCTAGAGCAATAATATATAGCAAGAATGAACATTTTCTAGCGATGTCCACATTTATAGGTTAGTCCTTTTTTTATAACTTACACATCACAAGGACAATGTAAGGTAGCTGACATTTTCTATTAGGCCGACCCTTTTTACCTGCTAATGACTCTCGACTTAAAGAATCTACCGGTCTGAAAAATAGAAGATTAGCCACTGTAAAGATGTGCTTGGTTTACTATTTTTTCATTAAAGACTAGACACTTGAACCAGAAGACATTCCTCAGCATTTTGATGATCCTTGGCTTGATTTTTGCCGGAGCGGGTGACCTGAGTGCCCAAAAAATGACCAAGAAGGAGAAGAAAAAATGGAAAAAAGAGGCTAAAAAACTAAAGAAGAACCCCGAGCAGCTTGCTCAATTAAAGGGTCAGGTGAGTGACTTGAAAAAAGAGAAACTCGATTTGGAGCAGCAGTTGACCAATGTACAATCGGCTACTGTGCAAAAGGATAAAAAGATCGAAGAGCTAGAGCGCAACTACTATTCGGCTTTAGCTGAGCTGGAGCAAACCAAAGCTAGTTTCGAAGAATTTTCTGATCCGCAGGGAGATCCAGAGGTATTACCAATGGGGATTATTTTTCGCGTACAGATTGGTGCCTACCGAGAAAACCAACTCGGCGGTGAGCTGGATACTACTGAAGAGCTCAACCTAGAACAAAGTGAAGATATTCAGAAGATTGTCGTCGGACAGTACCGTACGTACGATGAAGCCGATTCTCTGCGGGCTGGCTTACAGCGTATGGGGGTTCAAGATGCCTGGATTGTAAGTTACCGGGACGGAAACCGTATCACGATCGAAGAGGCACTCAACCAGTAAGAATCACTGAAATGTTCTCTTGAAAAGCGGCCATGCCGGTTCCGAGTACTCGGAATCGGCATGGCTGCTTTTTTTATACTGCTCAAACGCTTTATTTCTGGCCTTCGTCAAAAATTGGCTCCTGCCTAAAATTACCAGCCATCGCGGAGAGAGAATCCCTATATTTGGTAGGATGAAACAGTACCTATCCCTTCTTTTTGTGATGCTTGGGGCGTTCTCCTATCCGCTTGCCGGACAAACGGTCGGTTTGATTTCGGCGCAACCGGAAGCCTTTCCTGGCTACACGCTCCTTGCTCCGACGGCTGCTACTACCACCTATCTTATTGATCCCTGCGGATACCTTGTCAATTTCTGGGAAAGTGATTTTAATCCAGGAGCCGTAGCTTACCTGGGGGCAGGAGGTCGATTATTTCGTACGGCACGCCTGGGCAGTCCCTTTAATGCCGGTGGTGCCGGAGGCCGGGTGGAAGAATTCGACTGGGACGGGAACTTGGTTTGGGGATTTGACTACGCGGGTTCCACTTTTCATCAGCACCACGATATTGAGATCCTACCCAACGGAAATATCCTTATTCTAGCGTGGGAATCAAAAACCTTTGGCGAAGCCATTGAAGCCGGCCGCAATCCCCAATTACTATCTCCTGCTGGCGTGTGGCCAGAGCATATTATCGAAATTAAGCCCGTAGGTACGGACGAAGCAGAAATAGTGTGGGAATGGTATCTATGGGACCATCTAGTGCAAGATTACGATCCGAACCAAGCTAATTTTGGGGTGGTCGCGGATCACCCGGAATTAATTGATCTCAACTATGCAGCCTCCGGTTCAGGCCCCAATTCGGAAGATTGGATTCACGCGAATGCCATTGATTACAATCCGACCCTGGACCAAATTATCATCAGTGCTCGGGATTTCAATGAGCTCTGGGTAATTGACCATTCTACTACCACCGCCGAAGCGGCAGGACACACCGGAGGCAATGCTGGTATGGGGGGAGACATTCTTTACCGCTGGGGTAACCCTGCGGCCTACCAACGCGGCACCGAAGATGATCGTAAGTTATGGTTACAGCACGATGGTCAGTGGATTGCTGAGGGGCTGCCCGGAGCCGGGCAAATCATGGTTTTTAATAATGGTGCGGGGCGTACTCCTTCTTTCTCGAGTGTAGATGTATGGACTCCACCTTTAAATCCAGACGGAACCTACCTGATAAATAGTGGTGAAGCGTATGGTCCAGAGGACCTAAGCTGGACTTATTCGGACCCCAATCCGACCAGCTTCTTTTCGCCGCGGGTTTCGGGTGCTCAGCGTCTACCCAATGGTAATACGTTAATCTGCGAAGGCGTAGAAGGTCGGCTTTTTGAGGTGGATGAAGCAGGAACCATACAATGGGAGTACATCAATCCAATAGGTTTCAATGGCCCCGCAAGCCAAGGGGATAACCCCTTTGGTAATGATCTTTTTCGGGGCTATCGCTATATAGCGGGGGGTGCTGAATTAGGTGGAATTGAGCTAGTCTCCGCTGAACCACTAGAGATCGACCCAATCCCCTACGACTGTGATCTAGTGGACAGTAGCATGGTTAGCAGCGTTACCTTACTAGATTATGGACTAAAGAGCTTTGTGGAAGTCGTACAGAACCCTTTCCAGGATTTACTTCAGCTAGAGAAGAATATGGACGGTGCGCTGCAAGTCATCGTTTATCGATTGGATGGGGTAGCCATCCAGAAATTTGAAATGCTAGAACAAGAAAAAATGATAAATACCAGTGCTTGGAGATCCGGGTACTACTATCTAGCGATTTGGTCGGAGGATGGAATTCCCCAACGGCCGATTCAATTGATTAAATTTTAGCCAATATGAAAAGACCTTTACTACTACTATTTCTTAGCGCAGTTTTAATGCCACTTTGGGGCCAGAATACCGTAGGCTTGTTATCCTACGACCCCATGAAAACATTTGACTGATACAATTTGGTTTTCCCGCATAATCAGTCGGATGTATACCTGTTTGATAACTGCGGGGAAATTGTGCACATCTGGGAAGATGATGACGATTTTCGCCCCGGAAACTCCGTATATCTTCAGGACAACGGAGACCTAATCAAGTGTAAGCGTCCTTCTGTAGTTGTCAATGATCCGATCTGGGCCGGTGGTGGTGGAGCTACCGTCGACCGTTGGGATTGGGACGGTAACCTCCTGTGGTCTATGACCATCAATAATGATCTGGAACGACTGCATCACGATGTGGCACCTATGCCCAACGGTAACCTACTCATGATTGTGTGGGAGAAAAAGACCGAGGCAGAAGCTATTCAAGCGGGTCGGAATCCGGATTTAATCACCGAAGGAGAATTGTGGCCGGACTATATTATCGAAGTAGAGCCTGTCGGTTCAGACGATTATAATATCGTTTGGGAGTGGCACGCGTGGGATCACTTAGTTCAGGACTTTGATGCCACTAAAGATAACTACGGTGTAGTTTCTGACCACCCAGAAAAGATCGATATCAACTATGACACCAGCGATGGTGCTGCGGATTGGATGCACTCCAACGCAATTGCTTACCATCCAGACCGCGATCAGATTATTCTAAGTGTACCTACTTTTCACGAATACTGGATTATTGATCATTCTACCTCAACGGCCCAAGCGGCCAGTTCAAACGGTGGATTAAGCAGCCGCGGCGGAGATCTAATGTATCGCTTTGGAAACCCAGCGGCCTACCAATCGGGGGGGGTCGATGATCAGCAGCTATTCTATCAGCACGATACCCACTGGGCTTTTGATTATCTAGATCAGAATAATCCGTACTACGGGAAGCTTCTACTCTTCAATAATCGGGTAGGGGAGGACTTCTCGCAGGTCAATGTGATGGACCCCGCCTGGGAAATGTACGGTTGGGAATACCCGGCGGAGAATGGTGTTTGGACGAGTGACTTTACTCGCACCTTTACGCATCCCGAACCATCGATGATGTATTCTACCGGTTTGTCGAGTGTACAGGCATTACCAAATGGTAATCTCTTTATTCTAACCGGTCGTTTTTGGTATGCCTTGGAGATAACTCCCGATGACGAAATCGTGTGGGAATATAAAGTACCCATCTTTGGAGGGCAACCCGTTTCACAGGGAGATACCTTGTTGATCAACAATAATATCACCTTCCGGATGACCCGTATTCCTACGGATGCGTCGGCTCTAGATGGTCGGGATTTGACGCCACAGGGATTCTGGGAGTTAAATCCAGATACCGATTTTTGTTCGCAAATTCTTTCTACGGTCGATGTTTCTCGCACGGATCGTTTGCAGATGATTCCAAACCCTACGGATGGTCATCTAACGATCGAATGGGACGGTGGTCGTGAAACGGTTGAAGTATTTGATGCATTAGGGCGTTTGCGCGTACGTCAGGAGGTGGCCGGTGGCCGCGCCTACCTAGATCTTGGCAATCTGAAGCCAGGAATTTACTGGGTTCGTTTACAAGAAGGTGCTCCACAGAAATTGATTATTCAATAAGGGTAGAGCTATTGTGGTAAAAAAGGGGATTCGCATTTGCGAATCCCCTTTTTTAGTTTTAGCTTATCGCTTCGAACGAATCACGGATTTCGTTCTCTCCCCGTATTCGCCTTTTATCTTTTCCTCCAAACAAACTCGTAGCCATCAACTGTTCGGTTTTTGTAAACTGGAATAGTAATTGCTGTTAGATACTCTAAAGCCCCATTGGGGCACAAGAATCCCCTCTTTTTGATTGGCTTTGGTCAACTTGATCGTTGTTCAAAGCGGCATATTTAAACCTTTTGCTCCAAATAGGTTCGCCTGAGCAAATACATACTACTTATTATGATTGCGATCAAGAAGCAGGTTAAGCTTGCCAGCCTCCCCAATTTTATTATTGTAGGAGAACGTCGATGTGGATCTACCTCTCTTACGAAATGGATGGAGGCTCATCCCGAAATTTACATGCACCCCAAGGTAGATCTAAATTACTTTATCGACGACTACGTAAAGTATATGCGGAAAGAATGGGAGGCGGGAGAATGCGATTACGAAGCTTGGTGGGATAACCACTCAGCGGAAGACTACGCCGCCGAGTTTGCGCCCGGTAAGGAGCTACCGGCGCGAGGGGAGAAAAGTGCGGATCTCTTATTCTGGCGCCCCGCTCACGAGCGTATGGCAAAAGTGATCGCCCCGGATACTAAGCTGATCATTACGTTGCGCAATCCGATTAACCGTGCCTGGTCGATGTTTTGGAACGAAGTGGGTAAAAAGCGGGAGCATCTTTCGTTTGCGGAGGCCGTTGCCCAGGAAGAGCAACGAATTCGGGAGAGTGCTTACGCTCGCGATCATATGTCCTACGTGACCCGGGGCTTTTACGATGAGAGTATCAAAGACTTTTATGAATATTTTGATCCCGAGCAAAGTCAAATCATCTTTTTTGAAGAGACGGTGCAAAACCCCAAAAAAACGCTGAGTAATTTATACGACTTCATTGGAGTGAATCCGCAGAAGGGTATGGAGCGGGCTGAAATTCGGTATAATAATAACTGGACGTCGGTACCTTACCCATTTTGGACTCGCCATACATTCTTAGCGACCGCCGAAGAAGGGTTCACCAAAGCCCTGCGGTTAGCTATGTCGATTCTGATCCGGGACGGCTATAAAAAGCGGCGCATTGTGCCGAAGATCGAAGGCTTATATCGACAAATTCAACGCGATATGGAGATGGCTGCCGAAACCCGGTCTTTACTACAAAAGACGTATCTTCCACATATCGAAGCTCTTGAAGACTTCCTGAAAAAAGACCTGAGTTTTTGGAAAAAATAAGTGAGAAAACAACGAATCTGGTGGAACAAGAAGGGAAGATAAACCACCATACCCCGGCCAACTTTAAGCCCTTTGTGGTTTTTGGAGCCGCTAAGTCTGGTACTACGTGGCTACAACGTATTGTGCATGCTCATCCGCAATGTCACTGCCATTTTCAAATTCCCATTCTACCGCTTACCCCGGCCGCTCGGCAAGCTTTCCGCCCGGCTAATATTCACGTGGTCTACGGTGAACGAAAGTCACCCTACGGAGGTATCTTTGGATCCGAGATCGAAGAGCAAGAATACCATTGGAAGAGTCGATTCCTGAAACGCCTGCCCATTCTGCAAGCCAACTACGTGGCACAATATCAAGAACAGGCGGATGACCAGGAGGAATTTGCTTACCTACAAGGATACCACCGAGGAATGCAAGCGGCCCTTGCCCAATATATTCTGACCCAAGGAGTGGATAGTGGGATCAGCGTGCACGGAACAAAGGCGGTCACAGATTTAGAAGAGTTGTTTGCCGTATTACCGCAAGTGAAAGTGCTAACCATCGTGCGGGATGGTCGGGATGTAATTGTCAGCAAGCGGTTTCATGCGTACCGTATGAAAGTCTTTATGCACGGTGATGAAAAGTCTCGGCTCCACTATTGGCTCAACGATTTTTCGATCACTCGATATGGTTTATTGGTGCTGCAAAAGGTATTCCGTTTTCTGAAGCCGCAACATTTTAAAGATGTTAGCCAGGCTGAGCATTTGCTCAACCGAGAGGTGGTGACTAAATATGCCACGGAATGGAAACACAAAGTTGAATATATCCAATCGTATGCTCAGCAGTATCCGGATCAGTTTCTGACCGTTCGTTACGAGGACTTATTAGAGGAACCGGCGAGTGAGCTAGAACGGATTTTTTCTTTCCTGGGGGTCAAAGCTAGTCCTCGGATATTACGAGCCATCATCGAAAAAACGACCTTCGCCCAGCAACGAACGCAAGGGAACCAAAGCTTTTTCCGAAAGGGGAAATCCGGGGATTGGGTGCAGTACTTCAAACCGAGGGATAAAGCCCTTTTTAAGCAGATTGCGGGTCAGACCTTAATCGATTTGGGATACACTGAAGATGCAGACTGGTAGCGTGGAAGGGCCTTTAATTCATATTGGCTATCACAAAACCGGAACCACTTGGTTGCAGCAGTTCCTTTTTCATCCGGAATTAGGGTTTACCCCTTTGGTTCCACCCCACAAGCGCCCCGCATTTGGGGCGTCGTTTATTTACCCTTCGGAGCTTCAATTTGACACCGAAGCAGCGCGAGCGACCTATGCGTCCCGGATACGAGCTATCCGACAAATGGGCTTGGTCCCCGTCCTTTCCGCAGAACGTTTGTCGGGGGCTTTTCAGGCGGGTGGCTACGACTCGGCTACGATTGCTCGTCGGCTGCGGGAAACTTTTCCAACGGGTAAGATTCTGATTGTGATTCGCGAGCAATCCTCCATGATTCTTTCTTCTTATGTGCAATATGTGCGGGCCGGTGGGGCCAGGAATCTAACGGCTTATTTTAAGAAAGCCCAACGGGCACCGGGTTTTGTTCCTGGATTTTCTTTAGGGCATTTTCACTACGACCGTTTAATTGCTTACTACCAACTACTTTTTGGGAAGGATCGAGTTTTGGTTATGACCTATGAGACATTCCGCCAGCGTCCAGCTGATTTCGTAGGAGCCATCCGGCAGTTTAGTGGTCTGCCTCCCGTAGACCAGGTTCTTCCTATGGATAAAAAGGTCAATACCTCTTATGGGCCTTTTACCCTGTTTTGGAAGCGTCAGTATAACCGATTTTTTCTGGACTCCAGCCTGAATCCAGGCGTGTGGTGGCCTTTGCCAAATGGCGTAGAACGTAGGGTGGTTCTATTCTTGCAAGCCATTGAAAAAGTGCTTCCTGAGGGTTGGAAAAATCGGCGGATGAATCGAATGAAATGCAGCATTCAACAGGTCATTGGGAATGAGTTTGTGGATAGCAATATCCGCACTATATAGTGTACGAATTTGGATCTTTACGGAGAAGGATATCAAACGTCGAAGGAGTAGGCTTGCAGACCAAGTTTAAAATAGCCCGGCTTGGGTAACTTGATTCTGGCTTATTTTTTCGAACATTGTGTTCAGTATACTCAAATCACTTCGCTTCGGGTATAAGCCCATGTACCCACAAATAAACTTGCAGCCTTGTCTGGAACGCGTAAATCCTTAGGTAATTTTTTCACCCTTTTAGTCCTGTTTCCTATTTCGATAGGTGTGAATATTGCGGTTGCTCGCATCTTGGGGCCCTCCGCTAAGGGAATTTTTGCCTTTATGCTATTGATGGGAGAGTCTTTGGTGCCAGTCATGTTTTTGGGGTTTGGGGTCGGAGTGATTTATTTGGTCGGATCCGAGAAGTATCAAGCCAAAGATATAGCGGTTACGAGTCTTTTGATTGGTCTTTTAAAAGGAGGACTGATCACTGCCTTACTATGGTTTTTGTGGAAGAATCAGTGGTTAGGAGAAACGGCGAAAGAGATTCCACCGGAGTATATGATCCCCATTCTTTTGTCTTTACCACTATCGGGGATGTTTTCGATTTCCAAGCAGATTTTCAAAGGGGCTTCTGATTTCGGTATTCTCAATATTATTACCTTGATAAATGCCCTGGCTAACGCTTTGTTTTTGGTGATTTTTGTTTGGATTACGGACTGGGGATTACAGGGGGCGGTCGTAGCCATTATTGTACAAAAAGTACTGACTAATGGTTCTATCCTGGTTTTGATGCTTCGTCGATATAAACCTTCTTTTCGAATCCATACTCAATTTATTGCCGAAAGCTATAACTACGGCATTCGTGCCTGGTTAGGAAATATGGCTACTCGGGCGAATGACCGTTTTGACCAGATCATTTTGGGCTTCTTTGCCAATTCCACCTTGCTGGGATACTATTCGGTTGCTTTTTCGCTCGTTCGCTTGATGGGCTACTTTCCACAGGCGATTGCTCCGGTTTTATTTAATGTAGTTGCCCGTTCCAAAGATATTAAGAAGAGTGCGCAGCTGCTAGCCCAGGTACACCGGAGTATGATCATTTTGGTGGGCAGTATGGTGGTTGGACTGGCCCTCACCGGCAAGTGGTTGATTCCAACCTTATACGGGGAGGCTTACAGCAGTGCTTACTTGCCCATGATTATTATGTTGCCCGGTATGTTTGTATACGCAGCTTCTCGCCGGATCATTAAT
>JBCDIO010000047.1:0-11363 GCA_038748815.1 Bacteroidota bacterium | reverse complement strand
CGGCCAATGCAGAACCACCCAGTAATCCAGCCCTTAAAAAGCGACTCCTTGCTTTGGGGCTATAAACAAGCGCTAAGCTCTAATCACTCATTTTTTAATTGCACAGAATATGAAGCTATTGAAACGATTATCGCTAGCCACGCTCTTGTTTTTACCGGTACTGCTATTTTCTCAAGCGTCGA
Source organism: Bacteroidota bacterium (assembly GCA_038748815.1). GTDB lineage: Bacteria > Bacteroidota > Bacteroidia > Chitinophagales > Saprospiraceae > JBCDIO01. Next base: position 11,181 of record JBCDIO010000047.1, on the reverse strand, counting down.
TTACGACCAAAGAAAAAGCAGCCATTATGGAGGGGGTGAAAGCCCAGATTGAAGCTAATTTCGTGTTCATAGACCGTATTGAGTCCACCAATCGTTCCATTGATAGTTTGTACAATACAGGGAAGTATGCGGATATTTCTGATTACAAAGACTTCGCTACCACATTTACGGCCGATCTGGTAATCATCACTCGCGATAAACATTTTGCATTGGTCTACAATCCCGGACTAATAGCAAGCCGGAGAGCGTGGCGGGAACGGGCAAACCAAGAAGAAGAGGAGGAAGTCGAAGAAGAGGAAGAATACATTGACTGGAACCTATGGTACGCTCAGAAGGAGAATTTTGGCTTTGAGAAAGTGGAGATCCTGGATGGAAATGTCGGCTACATCAAATTCGATTTTTGGCAACCTTTGCAATGGGTTCAAGCTACTATGGATGCCACTATGAGCTTTGTCGGCCATACCGATGCGCTCATTATTGACCTAAGAGAAAATGGGGGAGGATATAGTCCTTCAGATAGCTATCTGGGTAGTTACTTTTTAGAAGGGGAGCCTATACTTTGGTCTTCGAGCTACAATCGGCGAACGGATGAATTTAGCTCCGACTCTACGTTCTCAGAAGTTGGAGGAGCCCGCTATCTCGATAAACCCCTATATATTTTGGTAGGAGAGAATACGTTCTCTCTGGCTGAAAAATTTGCCTACTGCCTAAAACATTTTGGAAGGGCGACCATTGTTGGGCAAACTTCCGCGGGGGCCGCACACGCCATTGATTTTCTGGAAGTGGACGATAACTACGGCGTTCAGGTTCCAGTGATGTATAACATTCATCCAGTCACGAAAACGGACTGGGAAGGAACCGGCGTCATACCTCATATTAAGACAGAGAAAGAGGATACCTTGAAAGAGGCTTATCGGCAGGCACTGGATCATCTGATCGAGCAGTCCGACTACGAAAAAATGACGAATCGATACCGAGAGATCAAAGCTACACTCAACAATAAGTAGGGCAGGTGCGGAACGCTCTGGCTTCGCCAACCTTTTCTCTAGTTGATGACTTTAGAGCAAACTGCAGAAAACGATCCACGCTTACAAATAGTCACTGAATGAAAACAAATACGCTATTGGTCTTACTCTTACTAAGTGCTCCCCAGATGTGGGCACAAAATTCTTCGTTCGATTATTTTGGCTTAGAAAGACCGGGTACTGATCCCCAGGCTTTCAACCCATCCGTTTTGGAGATGGAAGGCTCTTTTATATTCAATGCGATGTTTACCCCGGATGGCCAGGAGTTCTACTATTCGAAAATTGATGAGAAGGAGAATATGTATTGTTCAAAAAGGGTCAATGGAGTCTGGCAAGCTCCCAGTCTTGCTCCTTTTTCAGTGCCAGAATATCACGATGTAGATCCCTTTTTCGCCCGTGGAGGTGATCGGATTTACTTCGTTTCGTCCAGACCTATAGATGCAGAGGATACCAATTATGATTATAATATTTGGTTTGCGGATCGAGTGGGTAAAGGCTGGGGTACACCCCAGCCTTTACCCGCACCCTTTAACACCGACCATCAGGAATACTTTTTTTCTATTTCTGATCGCGGAAATGCTTTCTTTGCGTCCAATCGGCCCGGTGGCTTAGGCTCTTTTGACATTTACCAACTGTCTATTTTGGAAGATGGAAGCCTGACAGATCCGGTCAATTTTAGCGCTCCAGTTAATACTGCTGGGTACGAATTTGACCCCTACATATCCCCAGATGAGCAATTTATGCTCTTTTCCATCTACGATCAGTCGGGTACCTGTGATCTATTTTTTAGCTATCAAACGAAGGCGGATGGGTGGAGCAAAGCCATTAACTTGGGAAATACCATTAATACCAGTGGCGATGACTTTGCACCTTCTTTAACACCGGATCATAAATACCTTATTTACACCAATGAAGGTAAGTTACACTGGGTCAGTGTGGAGCTATTGGAGACCTTAAAAGAATAAACTAGTCCAAGGCATTGAGTACCTTCTCTAGAATGGCGTAGTTCCGTAAATGGGGATACCATTGGCCATAGCCGTATGCCGTCATGGCTACAACCATCTTCTTTTTGGGTATAACAACTAGGTGATTACCTCCATTACCCGAAGCCCAGAGATAACTCATTTCTTCTCCATCAAACTCCCGGGTCGATTTATACCACAACATTCCGTACTGATCAGCCAGCGGGTTATAATCATTGATGTCAAATACTTGATGTTCCACCAGTCGTTCGATATAGCTTTCCGCAATGATTTGTTCTTCGCCCCACTTTCCTGCACTGGTGATTAATGCGCCGAGCTTGGCAAAATCCAGGGTAGACAAGTAGAAATTACCTGCCGCCACGGTTTGGTTGGCTTTATTAGTCGTCCAGTAATAATCCTGAAAGTCCAGCGGACCAAAGATTTTTGCTTGGGCGTAGTCCCGCAGGCTCATTCCCGATTTTTCTTCAATGATTGCCCCGATTAATGCAGCATTGATATCTGCGTAAACCCAGCGGGTCCCGGGTTCATTCACCACTGGGATCGTAAGGATATACCGGACCCATTCATCTTTGGTGATCCACTTGCCGGCGTTACCGGGAGTTTCCCAGTCGTCCGAATCGGCATCGAGTCCCGAGGACATATCGAGGAGGTCTTTAATTTTCACCGTTTTATAATCTTCGTGCAGACCTGGGTACTTTTCTTTGGGAAAGAAGGAGTAAACATCTTGCTCTATATCTTTTACGAGACCATCTTGGATGGCGGCTCCTAGAATGAGCGCAGTGATGCTTTTCCCGGCCGAGCGGATGTCGTGGATGTGGGTTCGCCAGAATGTATTAAAATACCATTCTATCGCCAACTGCTGATCCTTAATGACGACAAGACCGAGATAATTAGGATCCCGCATATTTTCCATGCGGTCATAAAGCTGGTCAATGGAATCCTGATTAAACCCTAACTCGGTGGGCTCGATGGACGGTAAGTTAGGTACTTCCGGGCGTTGAGCAAATAGGGTGATTGAGAATAAAATACTTACACAAAAGAGGGCTAAGCGCATAAAACAAGATTTACTATTTCTCGAGAAGACACTGTGGTGATACGAAGGAAAGGTAGTTACCGTTGCCTTAGCGATGCATAATTACGATGAAAAAGATACACAGCAGTGTAAAATGTTGCTTAATAGACGCGATGCTCAATGACTCATCTTGTTTTTTGAATATTTTCATGATTGAGCGAGGCGATTTTTGTGCAGATCAAGGCGCTCAAGCTCGTAACCATAGCTACGAAGGCGAGTACGCAACGAGGAACTGGGCAAGAAGAACCCGTCAACATGGTTAGAAATGTAGGTTACAAAGTACTAAACGTACCTGCTTAATGGTATTCAAGTTTTTGGTCCTGCTAGGAAGGAAACAAGCTCTAATCTAAAGGCTGCGCTTTTCCTTTTAGGTGTTATAATCGGACGCCTACGGCTAAATAAAAACTTCGGATGGTAGCGGGAATGATCCCGGGTCCTGGATAACTCTCGGCACGTCGGGTAAAGTAGCGCTCATCGGTAATATTATTGACACCACCCGAAAACTTGAACCGCTTCAGTTGGTACTCCGCCGAAAAGTCCATCACAAAGTAGGCCGGTATGATACCCGTCAATGCATTTGGATTAAAGGTCGAATTAGTGGCATCCGAAAATTGCTCGCTGAGATACGAAAATTGAAAGGTAGTTTTTAAGTCCTTCCACTTGTAGTTGAGCCCGGAACGTAGCATAACATTAGGAACGTATTCTACCTTACGATTTCTGATGGCGGTGATATCTGACTCAATATAGGTTGCATCGGTCATAGCTAAGTTGACAAACAGGGAGAGCTTTGTGCGAGAAAGTTCCTTCACGAAAAAGCCCAGTAGTTCGAATTCACTAAAGAATTCCATACCAATGTGGCGGGAGTTCCCGATGTTGGTTCTAAAGAGAGTCGTACTGCCAGGCAGCTCGTACTGGCCAATTCGATCATTATACCGGAGTAGGAACACACTGACATCCAGTTTCATCCAGGGATAGGGTTCTCCCCGTATCCCGAGATCCATATTATAGCCGTTCTCGTCGGTGATCAAGCTATCTAATTGGAAGTTTGGATTAACCACTCGTAGGTCACTAAAGGTGATAGATCGGAAATTACGAGCGTAATTTCCGTACAGATGCAGATCATCGTTGATGTAGTAACTAGTTCCAAGTCCAAATAGAGGGACCCAACGGGTGGTAGAACTCTGGTCCACGTTCAAGGTGGATGAAACTAAATTGCCAGCAAAATCAAAGCGATTAAGTCTCCAGGTACCATCGGCGTCGGTACGGATTCGTTCTAACCGTACTCCTGCCGTTACACTGAGGTCCCTGGTGAGGTAGATCAATTTCTCGGCAAATAAGGCATGGTTCTCGCTGGGGAATAGGTACGAAAATTCCTCTGGATCATCCGGATTAAGTAGTTGGAAATCCGGAATACTATCCGGGCTGGCATCCCCTTGCTTACGGCGGGTTAGTCCATTGTAATAACGAGCCCCAACTACGAACGCCACCTTCTTATCCCGAATTTCGTATTCGTGTAGGAACCGGGCTTCTGCACCGAAATTTCTAAACACATCGCTGATTAGCGTGCGGTTTTCGAATGGATTATCAAGCACCCCGATTTGTTGTAAATTTCCGAGGGCATTCCGTTCGGAGAATAAGCCAAAGCTTTTAAGATTAAATCGAGTTTTCTTTGAGAAGCTGTAATCCACGGTGAAAGCAGCCAGGTTCCAGGAAACATTAAACCAGTTTCGTCCGCGTTGGGATTGCACCAGATCTCCACTGTTGAATTTTTCGTCGGTTAATCCGCCAGGCTGCTGCGCTTCGTAGTAGAGATAAGAATACTCCAGCCCCAGTTTTAGGCGAGGAGTGGCCTGGAAGCCAATCCGGCCAAAAGCGGTGTGGGCATCAAAACCGGAGTTTTCTCGCCAACCTTCTCCCGTTCGATACTGGTAATATCCATAATAGTCTACCTTCTTTTGGGTGCCTCCAACACTCACAAAAGAATTGAGTAAGCCAAAGGAGCCGATGGATTGCTCGGCGTTTAACTCAAAGGGAACCGCCGGTGCATCTTTTAATTTGAAATTGAGCATTCCGCCAAACTGCGAGCCGTACTGTAGCGAAGCGGCACCCCGTACCACTTCAATACGGTCCAGCGCCTGTAAGGCAGGCATATAATAACTTTCGGGATAACCCAAAGCATCGGCACTCATATCATATCCATTCTGGCGGGTATTGAAGTTGGCGGTGCGACTCGGACCTAAGCCACGTGCAGCAATATCTAACTGGAGTCCCGCAAAATCACTTTCCCAAATGTTGAGCCCGGGTACTTTGGCGAATACCTGGCGCGCGTTATTAGCCGCTTTATTGGCCGCAAAGTCATTCAGTACAATGACTTCATTTTTTTTGGATTCGTAGATGGCAAAGGCTTCAATGGCTTTGAGACGGGCAATACCGGTGGTCTCTTTAGTCCCCACAACTTCAACCCCATCCAAATTATAGTTCAGTGGTTCTAATCGGACGTTAATGACAGTGTCCTGGACGATATTGATTTCCAGAGAGATGGATTTCATGCCGAGACTAGTCACCTTCAATAGGTGCTCTCCTTTCTCTAGATCCATTTTATAGAACCCTTCAGCATCCGTATACACCAATTTTTCAGCGGCTGATACAAAGACCAGGGCCTCGGCCATAGGTTTATTGGTCTCTTCCGAAATGACTTGACCAGATACCTGGAAACGCTGGGCGTAGGCCTGGGCAAAAAGTAGAATAAACAGGGTTAGTATAGCAGTTTGCTTCATTTCAGATTATGCTCTTTGAATGGTAAAATCCACTCTTTTTGGGTCCAGGTGTCTTCCAACTTGGTAAGATCCACTTCTGGATCAATTAGCAATTGGGCTGGGCGGCCATTTAAGGTAACCCAAACTTCCGCGCGCACACTGGGGTCTTCCATACCCTTTTGCTCGTAGTGGTCTCGTAAAAAATGGGCGTATTGTAAAATAAGATCAGGCTGCATGGCCATCTGCTTTTCTTGATGCGGATTTAGAAAGCGGTGGTTGATGACGGAGCCTTCCCGTCCTGTTCTTTTATTGGTCACAAAGAAAGTAGCTGTCCCTGCTTTTTCCATAAGCATCACTCGCCATGAGAACCGATATCCTTCTTCGGTCCAGAATAGGTTCCCCTCGTACAAAAGGTAGCGCCAGGGAAACAATAACTGGAAAGCAAAGAAGACCGTCAGGAAAGGGATTAAAAGTCGGTTGGTCCTTGCCGGGCTAGGAGCAGATAAATCATTCGAAGAGGCAATAGACGGTAAGCCACCTAATAGTTTTTGGAGCCGCTCGATAAGTCGCTCGTGCCAGGCCGGCGAGAAAAAGATGGTAACGACCATAATCATGACCAACGGAAATATGCCAATCTGGAATAAAACTCCTGTCATGGTATGAAAAACCACAACGGCCAGGTAGGCGAGCATCCGCGTCTGTCTGATGAGTAAGAAAAGAATAATAAAAGTATCGAAGAGCATCCCCGCCCAGCTAAAGAGATAGGCCGTTAGGCGGTATTTAAGGAGTGGACCGATGATCGGAACACTGGTCTTCGCTGGTAACCAAATGGCCAAGGGTAATCCTTGAAAGAGCCAATCGTAATTTAACTTAGCTAAGCCCGCGTAGATGTAAACGATGGCTATCTGTATTTTGAAAATATCGATACACCAACGAGAAACTGTTTTTTGTTGTAAGTCAGGATTGCGGGCAGCATCTACAGAAAAATAACGATTGGCAGGTACCCAGATTAGCAGGAAAGCAATGATGCTCACAAAGTAGTAGTGATTGAGATAGTAGGTAATATCAATCAACTCTACATACGTGAAACACAGGAAGAAAAGAATTGTGAAAAATCGGTAATACCAACCAATAGTGATCGCTATACAAGCGGTGGCCATAACGATAAAGATTGAGTACATCCCCAATCTGGATAAGGGTTGTACCCAATCAAAACCGTAATAGCTAAAATGCAGGACCGAATCTACTAATTGGGAGTCTACCCAGCCCATATACATGTACCGAACGGTACTGAAAAGCATCACCAAGCCAAAGGCCATGCGAAAGGTGATCAGTGGAGCAATGGAAATTGTTTGCTCCCAATAATCAACCCATCTCTTGTGTATATGCGCTTTGGCGGTCAAAAGTGAGCAAGGTTTTAGTCCCCGTCACCTGAATTAAAGGTGATCGTTAATCCTAGTAGAGAAACGACGGAGCTTTTAAAGTTTGCGGTATTATCCTGTAGTTCGTCGCGTAGCGTAACAAGTTTATCGGATTCAATATTATCCGAAAGCCGTCCTTCTGGTAGGTCGGCGATGGCCGCGTCGATACGGGTAACGGCTTCTTTGGTCTGTGCAACTAGTTCGGGTCCACCAATGGCTGCTTCTAGATATTCTTCAAAGCCAATGATCTCATCACCATCTCTAGTTAAACCAAAGTAGATGTTTTTGGAATTCTCGAAATGCTCGATGATCAGGTCTCGAGAAATCCCACTGTAGAAGGCTGCAACCAGTGAACCGTCAGGAGTTTCCTGATCAGCCGTTAGTCCAGCGGGTAGCTCTACCTTAAAGTTCTTGATGTTTTCGTAGTCTTTTACGAAGCCATTGTAATATAGAGAGATAGGACTTCCAGAGGAAGTCTCATCATTAGAAACAAATTCTTGCCGATAGGTCGAAGTCCACTCACCAACGATATTATCAAAATTCGTTTTTAGCTCATCGACAATCAGTACTAGATAGTCTTTGCGGTTTTGGTCAAAACCGGCAACTAATTCACTGTCGCTCTGACCATTGCCGTAGATTAGGTATTCTACTCCGTAGAATCCGCGTACATCTAAATCAAAACTATTGGCAAGGTTGTAGTCGGAGACTAAGATATTCCCCTCGATCTTGGATTCACTAACGGGGAAGGCCCCCAGTACTTTAGCGTATTCTCCGAGTAGAAGATCTGCGGGGCCGAAGCCAAATGCCGAGCAGTATTGATGATCCGTTACTGCTTGGACCCAAGCCGTACGGAGGCCTGTTAAATTTTCTTCCGTGGTATTGGTTACAAACTCGTTGGTAGCCGTAGACAGGACATCTACACTAGCCTGTAGGGCAGTAAAGTTGGGTATGATCAAATTGTCGGCTACGCTGGCTAACATCGCTGCCCGGTCAAAATCGGGGGCTGGAAGGACTTCCTCAGTGTCGTCACCGCAGGAAAGGAAGCCAATGCTAAGCACGAGGGAAAATAGGGAGAGCACAAACCATTTTCCGAAGATAGGAGTGAATCGTTTTGACATGTTGATCCTTTTTTTGGTTATATCAAAACCCTACCAAGACCGTAGTCGAGGTAGGGCTTTGTGAAGATATGAATAAACAATTATGGGTTGTTGTTTACGAAGAAGCCGTTTACTTCGGCGTCTGTAAATCCATAAACTGCTTGGATATCGTCGATTACCTGATCTAAGTTAGCCAATAAAGCTACCTCAGTTAGGAAACGGTGACTTTCTGGAGTTTCACCTTCAGGAGTCAACAACAAAGCAAGAACACCGTCAATTTGAGCGTCGGTGATTTGCTTTTGGCTAATGCCACGGAAACCAGCCGCGAAGGCTACACCTTCTGCGTAAGAGTGCATAGCGCTACCTAGAGCGTCATCCTTCTCTGTTTGATCCTGGATAGAAGCGGCATCCTGGATTTTGGTTTTAGCTGCATTTGCGTAGTAGATTACTGTTGCAAAGTTTGACTTCTCCCAGTTTAGTAGGTAGTCAGCCAATGCTTGGTCACGCTCTTCGTCGAAATCGCTACCACCTTCGATTGCTGCTTTTGCAGTAATTAGGTTGTTTTTGATGTCAAAGAAGAAACCAGTCTGAGCCGTTAGGTCAGAACGACGGCGAGAGTAAGTCGCTGCTGCAGTGGTGTTAGATACATCGAAAGCGATGTCTGCACCGTGGATCTCAACTAGTTTGTCGATCGCAGAGCTCTCACTTAGGTCACCGTTGATGACGGTAAGTGCGTGGTTGTAGCAAGCAGCACCGAAAGAACCTTTCTGGATCATTTGCTCTAGCTCAAGGCCGTTTTCGTCCAATAGACGAGAACCTAGAAGACCACCGTCTTGGTCAGCCGCAGGAGCTTCACCTACTGCTGGAGTTTGGAAACCATCCGGAGAGTTAGCTGCTGCTACTAGCTCTACCAACCAATCTTTAACCTGTGCTTCGTAGCTGTCAAGGGTTACTGAAGAAAGAGTTGAAGGGTACTCAATAGCATCAACGGCAACACTTTGTGCATTTGCCTCAGCATCATTTGCAGCAGAAGTCATAGCCGACAATTCGTCGATAACGGTATTCTCTGCAGTTACGTTTGCGTCGAAGTCAGCAGAAACGTATTCAGAAGGAATCTCTAGCATTGGATCTGGATCCTCCATCATCATTTCATCGTCGTTACAGCTTGCGAATGCTACAACACTCACGATAGCTGCCAAGAAATACAACTTGTTAAGTTTCATTTGAAGTATAGTTTGATAAATAGAATATTTCTACCTGTGTAACGAGCGAATTTTCATTTTGTTTATACGAAGTCTAAATAAAAATTGCGCCGCAAAAGTATAAAAAGGAAGGATACGATGCCGAAAAAAATGAAACAAAAAGCACCCGAAATCGCCGGGTGAAATATCCTATTGACCTTTTCTTTAAATCCCAAATAAGCATACGTTTTTTGCAGGAAGGCAGAATAAATCAAGGGGATGATTTTTGCAATTTGGACTCTAAGCTCCCGTAAACCCGAAATGTTAAAGTTTACAGATATCAAAAAAGGGCATAATGGTAAGACGAAATAGAGGCATTCGGACCCATGATTTCATCAAGAACGTACCTGGTCATTTAATAGCTGCCCCCGAAAAAATAGTCGGAGAACATGTCCTTCTTTCCGAAAGCTGTAAGTCGGGGATTGATCGAATCTGGTATCCCCCTTTTTATCGGCGCTCGGGTAGAAAAGTCCCCTTACTGACATGGATATGGTTCGATGTGCCAGATTCCTGTAGAAATATTCCATACCTACTGTTTGTCCCTTTAAAACTCCTTGGGTCAAATCACGATTTTCATTATATTCCCGCGTCCTCAATACTAGGTATGCGTTCTGGATTTCGTAAAAACCTCCCAGGAAATTTCGTAAGGTCGCTTCTACTTATCCAGAGAAAACTAGTAACTCCTTTAGAGTGTTTATAAATTTGTAGGATCAACCATGAGAGGATGTTTAGAGAGGCTTTATTAGGTCCCAAATACCACAAGCCTCGTCCGACACCTAGACAAACAAATTACATAGAGAGGGGCACCTAGTCGTAGGTGCCACCTAAAAGAAAATTTTTATGAGTCTTTACAAGGATTATCTAAAAGAGATTGCCGACAGAAAAGAGCAAGGACTTCATCCAAAGCCCATCGATGGGGCCGATTTATTGAGCGAAGTCATCGATCAAATCAAAGATGTTAACCACGAATACCGAGAAGACTCACTCCAATTCTTCATATATAATGCGCTTCCGGGTACTACGAGTGCCGCTCGAGTGAAAGCCGCATTCTTAAAGGAAATTATCCTTGGTCAAGTGACCGTCAAGGAGATCAGTCCCGCCTTTGCCTTTGAACAACTGTCTCATATGAAAGGTGGACCTTCTATTGAGGTATTATTGGACCTGGCCTTGGGAGACGAACCTTCCATCGCTTTAGAAGCGGCGAAGGTGCTAAAAACGCAGGTATTCCTGTACGAGGCGGATATGGAACGCCTCGAAAAAGCCTACCGCGGGGGTAGCGAAATTGCAACCGATATCATCAAAAGTTACGCCCAGGCGGAATTCTTCACTGAACTACCCGACGTCGAAGAAGAAATTAAAGTAGTAACCTACATCGCCGGTATTGGAGATATTTCTACGGACCTTCTTTCTCCAGGTAGTGATGCCCACTCTCGCTCAGACCGTGAGCTACACGGGCAGTGTATGTTCGAGCACAATAAAGTACGGCAGCAAGAATTATTGGCCCTCAAAGAACAACACCCCGATAAGCGCGTCATGTTGATCGCAGAAAAGGGCACCATGGGAGTAGGTTCTTCCAGAATGTCAGG
>JBCDIO010000046.1:0-11364 GCA_038748815.1 Bacteroidota bacterium | reverse complement strand
TAAATGAAAGGAAAGGTTTCGAATCGCCCAGCGCTCTGAATGTAGATATTTGAAACTCACATTCTCAAAAGTGAACCCTTTCCGGATTGGACGAGGAACCTTACGAGCCACTTCTGCCGAAGAAATTTGCGGTTGAATCGCAAAGAAATCAAAAAGGTCTTGGAGGTATAAAGCACCTTCCGCAATTTTGGAAAAGCGATTCATAATGCTTTGTAGCATACCGCGCATCCGACTAAACGACCCCGCTAGAAAGGTAAGCGTACCTACGGTGATGAGCGATTGAATGGTTTGTAGAACGATAAAAACATACGCACCGTAATAGGATAGGGTGCCAATTGCCGAAAGGAAACTTCCCACAAACGCACGCCACACCGCAATCTTCCGATTGGCGCGGTAATACTGGTCAGCCAGATCTGAAAAACGCCCAGCCAGAAAGTCCGCCAAATTAAAAATCTTGACCTCCTTAGCCGTATTATCGCTCGTACCAATGTAACGTAGATAGTCCAACTCTCTCCGCTCGGGGGTCCAACTGCGAGTCAAGGAATAGGTGCGTTGATTGAAGTGGGTCTCGCCCAAGAAGGAAGGAATCACCGCCAAGATCAGGAGCAGAATGAGCCATGGATTAAATACCACCAAACCAGCTCCGAGAAAAATGACCGTAATGGTATCCTGAATCTGAGATAGCACCTGCCCCATCAGCACGGTACGACCATTGGTTTGGCGGCGGGCTCGTTCGAGTTTGTCGTAAAAAGTAGGATCCTCAAATTGATAGAGATCTAACTTGGCGGCCCGCCGAATCAACTCAACAGAAGTCGAATTAGAAAATAGATCGCCTAGCAAGCTATCTAATAAAGTGATTCCCCGATTGAGCAAATCAGAAATCACCGCTAGCCCTAATTCAATAGCTACATAGGTCCACAGCATCGTTTGATCGCCATCGGGTTGATCAATGAGCGCGATAACCGTATCAATAATTTCTTTCGCCACATAAAGCGTAGCTAGGGGAATGGCCGATTTCAATAATCGGAGTAAAGCATTGGCAAGGGCCATAGAAGGGCTAGCTTGCCAAATCAATCGAAAAAAAGGTGGGATGTTTTTGAGCGCAGAAAATTGCTCCTTCAGAGAATTTTTTTGTTCTGTTTGTGCCATAAGCATTATTACGTGAGCAAATAGGAAAGAAGAGCGGCCTTATCTGGGAAAAGAGAAATAAAGGTCGGAGTCATGGAACTTTTTGTCCGTTCTGGTATTGAAACACTGGAAGAACACGAACGACTCCTTCTTCCCTGCAGAAAACACCCTGAATACAATATTGCAGGTCGATAAGTTCAGCATACATGGATAATTCAAGAAAAAGCCTGGAGGATCTACAGAAAGTCCTGGCCATCGAAAAGAAAGAAGATTTTGAGCAATTTAAGATGCTCATCGAACGACTACCCTTACAGAAACGAAAAGAAAAGGGCTTTACTTGGTATCCGGTGAACTCCCTGAAAGCGGGTTATACCTTCGGAGATCGAGCCTTTGTTATTGTTGAGCGTACCACCGACTTACAGGATAGTCATCAATTTCGTTCGGGTAAGATTGTGCGCCTGTTCAACGCCCACCACGATGGGAAGAAAGCCGAAAAGAACGGAGTCATTCATTTTGTAGATAAGCGCAAGATGAAAATCATCCTAAACTCCAAAGACTTACCCGATTGGCTAAATACCGGCTTACTAGGAGTCGATTTATTGTTTGATGAACGGACCTACGTGGAGATGGAAAAAGCCATGAACACCGTTCTCAAAGCCAAGCAAGGTCGGTTAGCCGAACTCCGAGAGGTTTTACTAGGCTCCCTAGAACCCCGTTTTTTCCAAGAACATACTCCCATCGAGATTCCCCATCTCAATGATTCTCAGAATGCTGCTGTCAATAAAATCCTGGCAGCACAAGATGTCGCAGTTGTCCACGGCCCTCCTGGTACCGGTAAAACAACCACGCTAGTCCACGCCATTCAAAAGTTGGCCCAGCGCGAACATACCATTCTGGTAACCGCCCCCAGTAATACCGCGGTCGATCTTCTCACCGAACGACTGGCCGAACAAGAGCTCATGGTTGTGCGGGTCGGAAACATTTCACGAGTAGACGAATCGATTATCCGGCATACACTGGAAGCCAGGCTGGCTGAACATCCAGAAAATAAGAACATTAAAAAGGTACGGATACAAGCGGCCGAAGCCCGTAAAAAAGCTCGAAAGTATCGCCGCAACTTCGGCAAAGAAGAAGCCTACCAACGGCGGGTACTTTATCAAGAAGCCGGTGAGCTAGAATCTTGGGCAAATCAATTAGAAGATCGATTATTGGACCAAATCCTTTCCGCCGCCCAAGTAATCACCTGCACCCTGGTAGGAGCATCCAACAAAGTCTTGGAGAAACGCAAATTCCGTACCCTAGTTATCGACGAAGCGGCTCAGGCCTTGGAACCCGCCACCTGGATTCCCATCACGAAAGCATCAAAGGTAGTCCTAGCCGGTGATCCATTTCAACTCCCCCCTACGGTAAAAGCAGCGGAGGCTAAAAAGGGCGGCCTCGGCATCACCTTGATTGAAAAGCTCATCCAAAAATGGATCGATGTAAACCTGCTAAACGTCCAGTATCGGATGCACCAATCCATCATGGAATTTTCCAACCAACAATTTTACGGTGGACAACTACAAGCCGATGAGTCGGTACGAAACCATACACTGACCTATGAGGGAGAGCATCCCATGACCTTTGTTGATACGGTGGGCTGTGGTTTTGAAGAAAAGGTACACCCGGAATATAAAAGCCGCTATAACCCGGACGAATTCCAGATTCTCTGCGAACATCTCTATCAACTCTTAGAACCCTACGATATCGATTATACCCCCAGTATTGGTATCATCTCTCCGTATCGTGAACAGGTTGAATACATTACGGATGCGCTTCAAGAGGATCCCCTTTTACAAGACCGGCCCATCACAGTGAATACTATTGACGGTTTTCAAGGGCAAGAGCGAGAAGTCATTTATATTTCGCTGGTACGCTCCAATAGCAAAAGTCAAATTGGCTTTTTGAAGGACACCCGACGGATGAATGTAGCTATGACAAGAGCTAAAAAACTATTGGTGATCATTGGAGACAGTGGGACGATTGGCAGAGATAAGTTCTACGAAAAGTTTCTAAACTACGTAGAAGAACACGGACTGTATCGTACAGCCTGGGAATTCATGAAAACCTAGCACAGAGGGGAGTACAACAAAAAAAGCCCGCAGCGAATGCGGCGGGCTTTTTTTCTGGAAAGTATCCAATATTAGTAAGACCACAGATCGTGCACGAAGTTGAAAATCTCCTGACGGATTTTTTCTGACTCCAATAGTAGGTCTACCCCAGAGAGGTAATCCTGTAAACGACGGTCGTATACATTTGATTCTTTGTAAATGTAGCTAGCGAAGAAACGCATTTCCATCAAGTCTTCCCAAGTCATTGGGCTGGCATCGTTTCCTACGTTGAAAGCACGTTCACGCGCTAGGATTTCACGAGCTTCTGGGTAGTATACCCAAAACATTGGCTGCTCGTACAAGAAGTTTCCGTTTTCATCGGTAACGTCGATCATTGGTGCGATACCAAGGATACGAACCTGTAGAGTAGATGTTTCTTCATCGAAGAACCATATCTCTTTTACACGGAAACGCTTCACGTCTTCAGGGTTTAGTTCATTCCGAACTACCTGAATTTGTTCTTCGTAAGTTTCTGGGTCAAAAGTAATTACCGTATCAATAGAGGCACCTTTAGAAGCAACTTCACCCGGTGTTAGTGGCATGGTGAACTTATCGTCCTCTGTACTATATACGGTTATATCTCCATTGATGGCAGCTTGCATCAGAATAGAGAAGAATGGGCGCTCTGGGTAGGCGAACGGTTTGTTCATTTTTTCGCGTACGTCAATCACGCGCCAGATGCGTTTTTCCCAAAAGATGTCGGCCTCCCGTACGTGATCGTAAGGAAGAACACGGTGCTCCAGCGTCAGGCGTTTCTCCACGATATCATCCAATGGCTTTTCACCTGCTGGGTCACTAGATTCTGTCAGAATATTGGATGGATTCTGTGCTTGGACCATAGCAGGGCTCAAGCAAAATGCCACCAAAAACAAGCCGAAACCTAACGTTTTCAGAGCAATCTTCATGATTTAAAAAGTTTTTTTACTGTAGGAAATAGTTGCCGGATATTGAACGATCTTCGTTTTAGAAAATTATCCGGCAACCATGAATCCTTATTATTTAATATTGAATACCAAAGAGTTAATCTTACGGCCAGCTACGTCACCAGGGCACCGAGCTTTTACATCAAAGAAGTAGTAAGTATCTCCAGGCTTCGCTTGGCGTACGATCCGTTGCGCATCAGAGCTGTAACGTCCTCCTTTGTTGAGTTTCTCAATCGGGTCTTGACGCTTTGGTACACGTACCAATTTGAATCCTTGGATATTACATTTCGCATCGAAGTCAAAGTTATCCAACCAAGCGATCAAACCACCCTGTGCTTTGAATTCACCATTACCCATGTTACCATCGGTTTTGTTACCCAAACGAGCAACAGGATCGGGAATCCGCTTCACACGGAATACTTTGCTATCGCGTAGGCCACCACCAGAAACGTTGATCCGGCAGTCATCCGTTGGCTTGTTTACTTTCACAATAAAGTTGCTAGAGCCAGATTTGCGAATGCTTGCTCCACCACCAGTAGCACTTACTGATAGTTCGTTCGAAGAGATACCCGCAGCTGAAACAGATACTGGGTTATCTACCCCGATGTAGAATACGTTCATCTTATCGGCAGATACCGTTACGGAACGCTCACCTACTTCGTATTCGAATTCTTTCTCGTACTTCTTCGTTTCTCCCGTTAGTGGGTTATCGACCTCGATCTTAACGTTGAATTTCTTAGTACCGATCGAAGAAGCCGTTGAAGTATAGGAAGCTTTTCCTTCTTCCACCTCTAGCTGAGTGCCACCTACGAAGATCCGAGTATTATCACCAGCCGAAGAGCTAAATGCACTTAAGAAAACGTCCGCTTCGTATTTCTCTCCACGGATTACGTATCCTTTACGAGCCGAGACAACTGGGGTAAATACGTCGAATACAATATCTTCCCCTTTAATCTCCTTGAATAAAGAGTTCAATACCGTAGAAGCAGAAGCTTTCGCATCTGACTGGATTTTCCGCAAGATGGGGAAAACCGCAGCAACGGGCATTTGACGGAACTTGTAGTCTGACCAACTCACTTTATCTTCGCTACCGGGTTTGTCTTCCCAGTGGTCCACTTCTAGCGGAATAGCCGCCAAAATGGATGTATCACCTAATGCTAGGCTGATCAGCTTTTCTCTTGTTTCAGTAATTTTCTTCTCCAGTTCGTTACCCATGGCATCAGGGGTTTTAGGATCGTTATCCGGTCCGTTTACCAAAAGGCGAGTGGTAATATCTTTATCTTTCTTACGCTTAGGCTTCGAAGGATCATCGGGGTTAGGACCACCAGCACCTTCGAAAAGCTGCGCATGAAGATCTTCAACGTAAGTGACAAACTCTTTCGTAACTTTCTCTACGTCTTTAGCCGCTTCCGCAATGGAATCATTCTTTTCTGTTTTGTACGATTCCGCTTGCTTTTCAATGTTACGAAGAACTTGTTCGTTATTACTTTGTACAATTTGGCTGGAAGCTTTGATCCCTTTCTCCAAAGAGAAGAAGGCGTTCATTACCTCAGCAGAAATATTCAAGGCCAGCAGGGCTGTGAGTACCAAGTACATCAGGTTAATCATCAGCTGCCGGGGTTCCTTAGGTATTGACATAAGTCTTTAACATTTAAGGGTTACCAAATAAACCAAAAGTGATATTTTCACTAATGGCAGCTAATTAATTTTTGCCAATGCTTGCCATGGCAGAAAGTACGTTTCCGTACACAGAGTTCAAGGAACCAAGATTTTGGTTCAACGCACTCAACTGATCTTTGTAACGTCTAGTATCTTCCAAAGAATCTCCCAAGTCAGCCATTGCTTCATTCAACTTGGTATAGAAGTTATTCATTGACTTGATTTGGTCACTAGTACCTGAGAAGTCTACTTCCTGCAATGCCTTTAGGGAGGATAGGTTCTTGGACATGTTTTGCAGCTCCGTCAACATACCACCTAGTTGCTTTTCTACAACTTCACCGTTCAATCCAGCGGGCTGCTCAGAAACATCCCCGGCAGTAATAGGAGCGATTTTCGAATGGTAGTCGTCCAATCCTGGGTACAATTTTTCCCAGTAGTAATCTTTGTCTGGTCCGATCAAACCTAAGAAAAGGAAAATAAAGGCCTCAACACTAAGACCGATGATCAACATGGTAGAGGCACCTTCCCAACTTTCCAGTTTGAAGAGAGCTCCCAACAATACAACTGCTGCACCGACACCGATAATGAGGTTCTTGATGTATTTAAATCCCTTTGACTTAAGAAAACTCATCTCTTTCTAATTTAAATAAAGGTTAGTTAATCTATTTTCAATACGTGGGTTATTCTATTGAAATCCCAATCAGATAATGCCCCCTTATCAGGAAAGTAACACTCTTCCGGAATTTTTTTTCGATATGATGGATGGGAACCCTGGTTGGGAAAGAAGGTCTTAATATAGGTAGCTAAAAAAGTATAGGAGAACAGCAAGGCTTCGAGGATCAAAGCCTTGCTGTTTTCGAATGGTCAACTCAGTTGTTTAGAAGTCGTTGATGGAACGACCCAAGAAGGTAAGCGCACAACGGAAACCGATATATGACTTGGTCGTATCTTCGAAGTCCCAGTGACGAGTACCCGTTTGTAGGAAGAACATAACGTCTTTCCAAGAACCACCGCGGATCACTTTACGCTTGTATGCTTCAGGATCTTCAGCTTTGGCATCGTAGCGAATATCTGGGTTCAAATCATGGATGAATGCGTACGCATTTTCGTAATATGCAGTTGCCGTCCACTCGGATACGTTACCGGCCATATTGTACAAACCGTAATCATTCGGGAAGTAAGCATCGGCCTTCACCGTGTATAAACCACCATCTTCGGGGTAATTACCGCGACCGGGTTTGAAGTTAGCTAGCAAGCATCCTTTTGAGTTACGGATATAGTATCCACCCCATGGGAATGGAGCCATATCGTGGCCACCCCGAGAAGCGTATTCCCACTCGTGTTCGAATGGTAGACGGAAGTCTTCAGAAACGACGCCATCTTGGTACGTTTGATAAGCATTCCATAGCTTAGTCCGCCAGTAGCAGAACGCGTTCGCCATATGCCAATCAACACCAACTACTGGATAATCATCAAAGGCAGGGTGCCAGAAATAGTTCCGAGTCATTGGTTCGTTGTAGGAGTAAGCGAAGTCGCGAATCCAAACTAAGGTATCTGGATAGATATTAATCTTTTTGCGACGGATGAAGGAAGCCCGAGGAGAACGACCACGATCATGAGCAGCGCGCTGCCAGTCGTACCATTCGTATTCGAAGACCATCTTGTCCACATCCAACTCTTTTTTACCGGCAAAGCGATCCGCTCCTTGGTAGAAAAGATCTTCTAATGTTTCATCGGACCAGTCAATTTCGTATTCCCAGTCGATGAACTCATCACCTGTCACCTCATCTTCGTAGTAATGATCCAGATAAGTGTGCGCCAAAGAATCTTTCACCCAGTAGACGAACTGACGATACTCATTGTTGGTGATCTCAGTGTCATCCATGTAAAAACCCTGGATAGAAATTGATTTCGGTCTTTGGACAAAGGTGTTGGAGATATCTTGGTCACTGTTACCAATGTGCAAGGTCCCAGATGGAATGTAAACCATTCCGTAAGGGTTGATACCTTTCCATGATGGACGATCCAGTACACCAAGTAATTGGCCACTTTGGCGGGTTCCGCAGGAAGTGGCGAGCGTTGTAAGCGCGAACAACGCTAAGGAGATTCTAACTAGTTTCTTCATTTTAACACCCGAGTTTTCCTTCATTTTTAAAAGCGAACGTAAATATAGACTGTTTAAGACTTATTACAAAAAATAACTTTTCGATTTTTGTAGGGTATCGAGCAAATGGCCACAAACTTGTCCTACAAATCGAAATTGTATTGTTTTAGTCCAAACGAAGACGACATATTATTTGGAAACAACCCCAAATGGGCCAGGTTGTTCAAATAAAAGTTTAGACTAATTTTTTTTGAGGCCCCTTAAATTGGTTACTCAACAGGTGATTTTGTACTACTTCTGAATGGACTACTGTGTCGGTTCTTTTCGCTAATCTAGTAGCCTTGGATTGTAAATGATGGGCGGTAATTTGCCTTTTCCGATTGGCTTTCCGAGGTCATAGCGAATAATTACTTCGTGAGAGCCACTACTTACTTCCTGCAAAGGAGAAAGAGTAAGGTCATAGGCATAGGCAAGCGTAAGCTGCTCGTTAATATTGAAACCAGCAATGAGCCCTAAAGCATCGGTGCTGTTCGAACTATACCCTCTAAACGACGCTCCTCCAAATATATTGTCATTATACTGAACTAAGGCAGAAAAATCAACCTGGGTCTGAGAAATGATAGATTTCAGCAAAACCGATGGTTTGAGTTGCCATTTCCGTCCAATATACATATCTCCACTGAGAGTAGCGACATACGTACGGTTCAATTGATAATTAAATAAATCAAAGGAGGCCGATTGCTCCAGCAAATTGTAAACGGCGATTCCGGCCTCAATATTTTCCCCTTGGTAATAAGTTCCCCAATGAAAAGTAGGTGCCACACCTTGTTCTAAGCCATTGGTCAGGAGTTGATCATTGTGCTCGATAGTTGGGCCTTCATAATTTCCGTCGGGTGTTCGGATCAAGGCTCCATCTAAGCCCTTTTGTACGTACGCTCCTGTTAACCCAAAAGATAAGATACCTTTTCGCCCTACTTGAACCTGATAAGAATAGGTAAGGCCCGCCGAAAAGTGCCGCTCCGCTCCCAGCGTTTCATTCTCGATTTCTACCCCTAAGCCCCCACCCAAAAAACCGATAGGAGAATGGGCGTTGAGGCGTTGAGAAGTTGGACTGTTTGGAATACCCACCCACTGCTGACGGTATACCCCAGTAGCTACAAACGAATTTTCTAAGCCTGCATAGGCCGGATTCACCGCAAAGCGATTCAATGAAAACATCGTATACTGAGGAAATTGTTGGGCCGTGAGGCTACCAACAGTCAAAAGCAGGATTAGGATGGTAAACGAATTCCGCATAGTCATTCTCTTATTCTAATTACAAGGGACGTCTAATTTAAACTAGTTTTGCCTACTATTAATTGTTCCAATTCCTCTATAGAAGAGACGGGTTGGCGACATGCGTACTGCTGACACCAGTACACCAAGGCATCTTCTTTGGAAGGTTTATCCGCTAACAAAGGATACTCATCTTGCGCTTCTTCACTTATCATAAGGACTCGATTAGGAAGGAAAATGTTGGATAGCCCCCACACTTTTTTCCAGGCATTTTGACCAACAATGGCAATTTCATTACTTGGAATGACCTGGTTGAACAAACCTAATGACCAACGAGCAAAAGAACCTGGGTATTTACGCACGGCTTCCTGTACTGCCTGTAGCATGACTAGGGCTTGTTCTCGGTAGGCATTTTTGTTCAGCAAACTTCCCAACCGTTGAAAATTCAAAACCATGGTTGAATTCCCCGACGGTACCGCATTATCGTACAACTCCTTACGACGCATCGGTAGGTCTTTCTGCTCCCTCCCCGTAAAGTAAAACAATTTAGTATCGGGATCAAGGAAGTCCTTAAGCACCATCTCCGTATACTGCTCCGCCAGATTAAGGTATTTTGTTTCAAATGAAACTTCATAAACATCTAACAAAGCCTTGATCAGCCAGGCATAATCATCCAGAAAGGCAGGGTATTGGCCCTCCCCCTTGTACGTATGCCAAAGTTCTAGTTTTCCAGGTTCGCGCTGGAAGGTCTTTAACAAGTAATCTAAAGTCTGTTGGGCTCGCTCTCGGTAATCGGGGCGGTTCAGGGCAAACCCAGCTTTAGCCAGTCCAGAAACCATCAATGCGTTCCAGCCCAATAAAATCTTATCATCTAAGCCCGGGCGTATCCGCTCGGACCGTTTTTTTAAGAGGATTTCTTTCACTTGCTGAAACGCTTCCTTACCGCCTAAGGGATCCATCTGATTTTGTGCTACAAAGTCTTCGAATGATTCTGGCCGCCACAGAATATTAGTTCCTTCCCAGTTTCCATCTGAGCTAACCCCTAAAAATTCTTTCCAGGTCAGGTATTCTGTCGGTAGGACGTCGTCGATTTCCTGTTCTTGCCAAACGTAAAACTTACCCTCTACTCCCTCTGAGTCGGCATCAAGGGCGGCGTAAAAGCCACCTTCGGGATGGGCCATTTCTCGTTCTACCCAAACCAGCGTTTCTTCAATCGCCTCTTTAAATAACGGTTCCTTTGTAATTTGGTAGGCATCGGCCAATACCTCCACCAATAGGGCATTATCGTATAACATCTTCTCAAAGTGGGGAATCAGCCAGGCTCGATCCGTAGCGTAGCGGGCAAATCCCCCCCCGATTTGATCGTAAATTCCTCCTTGAATCATTTTACGCAGTGAAAAGCGTACGTGTTCAATGGCCGAGGGAACTTCTTGTTGCACCCCATAGTGCAGCAGATACTGCAGAGTCATGGTTCCTGGGAACTTCGGTGCTCCTCCGGAACCACCGTATTCGGTATCGAAACGGTCTTCCATCCGCCGATAGATCTGGTTTAGCGTTTCTACCTGCAAAAAATCAGCTTCTTCCCCCGCTGGCTGGTCTTTCAAAAAGACCCGTTCCGATTTGCGGATAGCACCCAGTAAACGATTCGCCTGATCCTCCACCTGCTCTCGCTTATTCTCAAAAATATTAGCCACATGCTGCAGTAGCTGAGGCCAGGAAGGCCGGTTATAAGCTGGCTGAGGTGGATAATATGTTCCGGCTAAAAAGGGGCGTCCATCGGGAGTCAGGAAGCAATTCAATGGCCAGCCACCACCTCCGGTAATTGCCTGACAAGCTTCCATGTATATCTGATCAACATCGGGGCGCTCCTCGCGGTCCACTTTAATATTAACAAAGTGGTCATTCATGAATTTGGCTACCGATTCGTGTTCAAACGACTCGCGCTCCATCACATGACACCAATGACAGGTTGAATACCCAATACTAACCAGTATCGGCTTATCCTCTTCTTTAGCTTTGGCAAAAGCTTCGGGTTTCCAAGCATACCAATCCACTGGATTATGAGCATGCTGTAATAGATATGGACTGGTTTCGTATTGTAGGCGATTCACAGAATAAATTTTCG
>JBCDIO010000045.1:0-11395 GCA_038748815.1 Bacteroidota bacterium | reverse complement strand
CACCTCATGCAGCCGGTGCCGACGCTCGTTGATCGTACCGAAGCGTGGCATTAAAACCCGAACTTCTAAACCGTTTTCCTGGATGTATGGAGCTAGTTGGTTGGCAATTTCGGCAATCTCAGATAACGCCGTGTATGGCTTCATTTCCTGGGTTACAATCAGGACCTTCTTCTTGCTCATATCCTTTAATCAATTTTTTGACAAAATCACAAGTCCTTTCCTAATAAGGGTGCAAAGATACGTAAAAAAGTGACCAAATCACAGTATTCCCTGGCCATAAGTCCTTCATTAACTGGGTTATCGAGCTTTTTGGGGGGCTTTACAGACCCGCCAAAACCTCAAGGCTGTCAGCTTTTTATTCTTTTCAAGGAACAGTTTTCAGAAAGACGCCTCTACAAATGGGTGGCTTTTCTGACATTTTCGTATCGTTGTACTGAATCAGTAACTACGATCTATGTGGGTTTTTCGTCAAGTTCAACAGCTGCAAACGTTCGTTCGTCAACAGAAAAAACAAGGCCGCCACTTCGGTTTCGCTCCAACGATGGGGGCTTTGCACGAAGGGCATGTATCGCTCATCAAGCAAGCTAAAGTGGAAAATGAATTGGCCGTTGCCAGCATCTTTGTCAATCCCACGCAATTCAATGAATCCAGCGACCTGGAAAAGTACCCACGTACCGAAGAGAAAGACTTGTTGTTGTTAGAAAAGGTTGGCTGCGATGTCGTTTTCCTCCCAAGCGTGGAAGAAGTCTATCCGTCGGGACTAGACACTACAGTGCCCATCGACCTGGGATACTTGGTGGAACCGATGGAGGGGCAGTTTCGGCCGGGGCATTTTGAAGGAGTGGTAGAAGTTGTACATCGCTTATTGGAAATTACACTGGCAGATAGCCTTTATATGGGGCAGAAAGATTACCAGCAATTTGCGGTCGTACAAGAGATGATTCGCCAATTAAGCCTCCCGGTCCACATCGTGCGTTGCCCCATTATCCGCGAAGAAGATGGATTGGCTAAAAGCTCGCGGAATGTACGCTTAACGGCGCAGGATCGCCATACGGCTCCGGCCTTGTATCAGCTCCTTCAGCGAGCGCAACAACAATTACTGGAGGGGCAGTCGCCATCATCCATTTCTGCCGGAGCTATGCAGTTTATGGCAGAACTACCCAATTTTCGGCCAGAATATTTTTCCATAGTGGATGGAAGTACGCTGCGGCCAATTATCGATAAAGATCAACAACACCAGGGGATTGTTGCTTGTTTAGCCTGTTGGGCTGGACAAGTACGGCTGATCGATAATCATGTCTTATTAGAAAAAAGTACTGACTAGTTTATTTTTTTGTAACTCCCAAACGCTTTTAACGTCCTATTAACTACAAAGTATAGTTGGTTTAATTATCTTAGATTAAAATTAAAATAGACCGATCAGTCTAAAATTACAAACCTAACCTTTTTGCATATGATGGTCCAAATGTTTAAATCCAAAATTCACCGAGCAACAATTACCCAGGCGGATTTGAACTATGTTGGAAGTATCACCATCGATGAAGAGTTGATGGAAGCTGCCAATATATTGGAAGGCGAACGCGTACAGATAGTCAACAATAATAACGGAGAGCGTTTGGAAACCTACGTGATTCGAGGAGAGCGAGGTTCTGGCGTTATTTGTTTGAATGGTGCCGCTGCCCGCCGCGTGCAGGTGGGTGATATTGTCATTATCATTTCTTATGCTTGGATGGATCGAGAAGAGGCTAAAACCTTTGAGCCTATTGCGATCTTTCCGAATGAGGAAAACCGCTTGCCATAGAATAGCGGTACGAGCCCTTTCCTCCACTCTAGGCCAGGTTCCGACGGAACCTGGCCGATTTTATTTCCGATAATCCGCTACCTTTGGGGCTCGTTTTACCAAACTACCGACTTTGAAAAAGCTACTTATCAATATTCTGAAATTTGTCCTTTTCTTCGGGACTGGGTTTACGATCCTCTACTTCGTATACCAAAAGCAGGAAACGGCCTTCCAAGCGCAGTGTGTACTTGATGGCGTGCCTCTAGAAGATTGTAGCTTAGTTAATAAGGTTTGGAGCGATTTCCAAGGAGTCCACTACGGATGGCTTTTATTAGTACTGGTTTCCTTTATGTTTAGCAATGTGAGTCGAACCATTCGCTGGCATATGCTAATCCGTCCACTTGGGTATCAGCCCCGGTTTATCAATGGATTCTTCACTATAATGCTGGGATACTTTGCCAATTTAGGGTTCCCACGTTTAGGAGAAGTCTTACGACCCGCTACTTTTAGCCGGTACGAGAAAGTGCCTTTTGAAAAGATCATGGGCACCGTGGTGATTGACCGAATGGCGGACGTCCTTTCCTTATTGGTGGTCATCGGCTTGGCCTTCTTGTTTGAATTCAATCGGATATTGGATTTGATACGGACGTTGAATGCCGATGGAGAGAATCCAGAAGGTGGGGGTCTGCCCATCTGGTTTTGGGTGTTGCTGATTGGTGGGGTAGTTGGCTTAATTGTGGTCATTGCCTACTGGAATCGACTGAAGCAAATTCCCATTTTTAACCGGTTACTGACTATTGTCGAAGGCTTTGCGGAAGGCTTGAAAACGGTCTTGCAGTTGGATCGCCCTGTGTTATTCATTTTGCATAGCCTGAATATCTGGTTCATGTACTATTTGATGAACTACTTCGGCTTTTTAAGCTTTGGACCTACCGAACAATTAGGGCTCATGGCGGCCCTTATGGTCTTTGCAGTTGGAACCCTTGGAATTGTGATCCCCGCTCCCGGAGGAATGGGTACCTATCACTTTTTGGTGGTAGCCGTTCTGACGGCATTCTACGGGATTGCCAATGGCGATGCCTTCTCTTTTGCCATGATTTTATTCTTCGCTGTGCAAGTTGGCTGCAATGTATTATTTGGTCTACTATCTCTGATTGTGCTTCCCATTGTAAATCGAAATTATATTCCTAAACACGCAGAAGGCCAAGAACCGGAATAAACCGATTCTTGGCCTTGGATGACTATATGCGAAAAGCCTATCGCTGAATCAAGACTGATTTAGCCACGTACTCTTCTTTCGTGTATACCTTGATTTGATACATCCCGGTTGGGATGTTTTCCAAAGACAGGGTAGTTTGTAGCGCTGGTGCTAGTTTTTGCTGCCGCACCCTTCTTCCTAAACCGTCGATCATCTCCAGGGTAGCCCCTCTCTGGGCAAACTCAGGCAGCGTAAGCGTCAGTAGACCGCTGGTTGGATTTGGATAAATTGCCCAAAGCTGTTCTGCTAATTCTTCAACGCGGTTGGGGTCTTCTACGTTCAAGAAGGTTTCCGGATCGACCTCCATGTAGACAATACTATATTCATTGGCGGGATCCATATCGCCAATGATATGGAAACCGGGAACAAAATCTAGTTGATAGGTCAAATGAACGGCACCATCCACACTACGCGCTAAGGCGGGGAAGGTACACTCGAAGGACCCGGTACTGAGAGGCGCGTAATTTTCTTCACTAATTAAATCGACGGGTGCTGACCAAGTTTCCCCTCCATCTTCTGACTTAATGATAAAGATGTGGCGATAATTTTGGTCCTCAGCCGTATTGGTAAAACCTTCGTGAAAGGCAGAATAGGCCAGGTAGATATTGTTATCGGCGTCGACAGCGGTAGTCGGGCGACTTGTTAAGCTGATAAAGTAGCTAGGGATACCCAATACATTGATCTCTCCATCCATGTTGAAATCTTCCAGATCGGCAATTAACCGGGTAGAGTCTGCTCCGAAGGTTTGATTCCAGTAGGCCATTCCACTCACTGCGGGATAGAAGAAGCGATCGGGCCCATTGGCTTCTACGTACATATATGGATACCAAGCGTGGACGAGGCCGTCTTCGTCAATGAGCACGGAACCAGTGCCATCTCCCGTCAGCATAGCAATAGCGGATGGTGCATCAGGGTCTAGTGGAATATCATCGGCTGTGTAGCCATTACCATCGTACTTGTCGAGTGGAAAATCGTGTAACTGGAAACGTAACCAGCTATCTCCTCCATCCACGGAGGTAAATACCGCTATGTCTCCCCATTGGGTAAAGACGCCAATGGCTACTTGATCACCGGAAGCGTCGATTGTGTACGATTCAGCGTCGATGATGTTGTAGTAGCTGCTATCAATACCGGGAATAATTTGATCCTGAACTTCCCAGGTTTCTCCGCCATCGTTAGACCGATAATATAAAAGGTGTTGGTTGATACCTTCATAGATCTGTCCGCCAAAAGCTTCACTGAGTGTAATACCAATGAGGTGGATCGTTTGGTTATCAGTGCCTCCGACAGCCATTTTAGCCCATACCATGCCAAAGTCAATAGCGGTAGGTACAGTCGTTTGGGTCCATTCCGTAGCACCAGCATCTTTCCGGAAAATACCCATTTGCCAGGTCGATGCGGCATCTTGGTAATGGGCGGTAACGATGTCAGTATCGTCTCCTAAGAGGGCTAGATCAGGGTAGCCCGTGCGGAGGGCTCCTTCCAACCGTTCGGTTGGAGAGGCACCCCAAGTACCATCGATTCGTTCGTTAAAAGAAGAGCCCCGATCAGGAAATCCGTTATCGAAATCAGCACCAAAAAGCCAAGCTGCGGAAACTTTTCCGGTTTCTGAAACCGCCAATCGGCGGCCAAATGATCCATTTGATTGTGTATCAAACCAGGTGGTGCCGATAAA
Source organism: Bacteroidota bacterium (assembly GCA_038748815.1). Classification (GTDB taxonomy): domain Bacteria; phylum Bacteroidota; class Bacteroidia; order Chitinophagales; family Saprospiraceae; genus JBCDIO01. The sequence goes on along the minus strand of JBCDIO010000045.1, from coordinate 6,682 downwards.
GGCAGGGATACCTCGGTTCTGTAGCCCGATGCCGCTGGGAGTGGGCGTTTCCAAAACGGCTCCGGGACTGAGTGGTTGAGGGCGGAGTTGTGGCCCGATTTCAGAAATAGGCATCTTGACCTGGGCATTCAGAGTAAGACCCGTTATCAAGGCAAAAAAGAAAAATAGGTGTATACGTTTATTCATAGAACTCAATTTTATGCATTGAAATTTGTGTATTCTTTCGGTATATCATGGTTCCCGGCGTAGCATTGCAGGGCTTAATTCATCGATTGACTTCGTACCCACTAATCCCATACTGAGATCAAATTCTGCCAGAAAATTTTTCAAAACCGCCTCTACTCCCGCTTGGCCATCTACAGCGAGCCCATAGGCGTAGGGACGGCCGATCCCTACTGCTTTAGCACCTAGGGCAATGGCTTTGAGGGCATCGGCACCGCTGCGCACTCCACTATCTAACAATACCGGTATTTGGCCTCGTACGGCTTCTAGGATAGATGGTAGCATTTCGATAGAAGATACCGACCCGTCTACCTGCCGCCCCCCATGGTTAGAAACTAAGATTCCATCGACACCATGGTCAATGGCCATTTTGGCATCCTCGGGGTGCAGAATACCCTTTAATACAATGGGCAGTTTGGTGCGTTCCCGCAGAAAGGTCAGATCTCCCCAATGTAAAGCGGGATTGGTATAGATATTAATAAAGGTGCGAACGGCTTTAAGTGGTCGACCACTGGTGAGATTTGTAAAAAAAGGCTCTGGATAGCGACTTAATAGGCTAATAATATTGCCGATCATCTCAAAGGTTAATCGTCGCCTAGGCCCTTCTGGGGCCGGTTGTTCTTGTTCCATTAAGCGTTGGAAAACCGGGTCACTGGTATATTGGGCAATGCCTTTGCCTTGTAAGAATGGTAAATTGGCAAGGTCCAAATCCCGCGGACGCCAGCCGAGCAGAGTGGTATCAAGCGTAACTACAATAGCTTCGCAGCCGCAGGATTCTGCCCGAGATACCAAACTTTCAACCAAGTCATACGATTTACTCCAATACAATTGGAACCACCGCGGGGATTGGCCCATAGCCGCAGAGGTGCGTTCCATTTCAATACTTGCCTGATTGGAGAAGATATAGGGAATTCCCAGGCTAGCGGCCGCCCGACCCACCGCTAGGTCAGCCTGTTTATGCGCCATTTCTAAAACGCCAATAGGGGAAAGAAAGAAAGGACTGGCGTATTTTCTACCGAAGAGGTTGATGGATAGATCCCGGCTGGCTACATTACGTAGCATTCGGGGTTGGATCAGCCACTCGGCTAAAGCTTTTTGATTGCGGTCGATGGTCCGCTCGCTACCGGCTCCACCGGCAATGTAACCAAAAGCCCGGTCGGTCATGGCCCGCTTTGCTGCCTTCTGCAAGTCGATGTATCGGGTCGGAATCTTCGGGGTTATTCCGCTGATACCACGTAGATAAATTTCCCGTTGTCGATCTAGGCCAGAAAAGGTATTCTTTTGTTCCATAAGTTTTACCTAGGAGATTCTTGTGCTCCTGAAAATAGCAAAACCGTGGCAACAACATATCATTATTGCTAGCAATCGATTTTTCTGGAGTGAAAAACCTTTCTTCTTACGGAAGGAATATCGGAATGTTCTCCTACATTTTTCATTAAAAAGTAGGGAGGGGGCGCTTTAAAAGGAGTCAAAATTGGGAACCCAGCCCATTGCACGGGCAATGGCCCGGAGGATAACCAGCAAAATAATGAAGATAAAAAAGATAATAACGAAGGGATAGGCTCGCTTGGGATCATCTTCCTGCTTCTTGAGTTCACGTTGAAACTCAATATCTTCCAGGCTGGCGTTGCGAAAATCTTCTTCAGCGGGCACACTACCTTGGTCATCCAGAGCTTGGACGATTTTCTGAGCGGTAGCTAGGTCGCGTTCGCGGATATGTAGGGTGATGCCTCCACCCCCTAGAGGGAAAGCCGTGATAGCATTTGCATTGGCAATAAAACTCGGAATGCCCGCTTCTCGTAGGCGGGCAGCATAGAGGCGAGCCACCGACTCCAGGAAGAAATACTTGACAATAACAACCTTGACGGGACTGCCGTCCCGTTCTTCAAAATAGTCAAGTATTTCATCCTTCATAGTGGAGGGAATCTTTATTCAGCAGCTTCGCTGGCTTCTGCTTTTAGCTCAGCGTCATTGATGTTTTGCAATTCTTTATCAATGTAGTATAGGCTTTGTGGGCCATCACCAATTAACTTGATTCGATCAATAATTGTACGCATTAGGGCTTCTTCTTCCCGTTGTTCTTCGACGTACCACTGTAAAAAATTAAGGGTAGAGTGGTCTTTCTCTTCGTAGCTCTGCGCAACCAGTAAATTGATGGAGGCCGTTACTTTTTGTTCGTGTTTATATACCTCGTGTAGAAGTTCCTGAACCGAATTCCAAGAATGTGGAGGTTGCTTAACTCCGGGAGTGAAGGCATGCTCTCCGGCTTCATTGATGTAGTGAAAAATCCGCATCATGTGATCTCTCTCCTCGTCGGACTGTCGGTGCATAAAAGCCGCACATCCCTCTAGTCCTTCTTTCTCACACCAAGAGGCCATGGAGAGATAGAGAAAGGACGCATAACATTCAAGCTCAATCTGTTGGTTGAGACTTTTTTCCATGCTCGCAGAAATCATGAGTTCATTATTTAGGCGTAGGGGCAAAAAAGCTCCACCCCATTGTCAAAAAAAAGTTGCGATAATGACTTTCTTAAACCAAGGTAGCAAAGTCATTGTTTGCGAGTTATGAAAATTATTGAAAAATACCAACTCTCCGAACAAGACATCGATCGGATCATCAATATGGCTTGGGAAGATCGGACTCCTTTCGAGGCAATCGAGTTTCAGTTTGGTTTGAAAGAGGCAGAGGTTATTCAGCTCATGAAATATTCTATGCGGCTCAATAACTGGAAAAAGTGGAGAGCTCGCGTGCAAGGCCGAAAAACAAAGCATAGCAAATTGCGCGAAGCGGGTGTAGACCGTTTTCGATCAAAAGCTCAAAAGCAAATTACGGGTAATCGTATTTCTAAGAAAAAGTACTAATCTGGCCTAGGCACCTGGTGCTAAAAAAGCGATAGCAAAAGCAATAACGGAGCCAATCAGGCCATACATAAAAATGGAGTAGCAAATACTGAGGTATTTGTACTTCTTGGAAAGAACTTTTCCCAAAAAGTAAAGATCCCGAGTCATGGAGCTATACAGGAAGTCGCTGTTCTTGATCATCTCCATCATTCCCCAGTGGAAATCATCCAATTCCATATTGTAATAATTTCCGAAAAAAAGCAGGTTTGATCGTTTTTGCTCGATATCCTCCCGGGTGAATTTACCTTCTGTTACCTTGGGGCGCGTAGAGAGGGTGGCAAAAACAACGGATGTAAGGCAAACGGTCAGTAGAATGATGGTGGGTACTACTAGCTTTGGGTTGGTGCCAAAGCTCGTGACCAAGGTAGAAACTACAATGGAGATGATGATTGCATTAATCGACAGCATAATATTGGCCTTGTTGTCGGCAATGGAGCTGAGATTAGTATGCGTTCGGTAAGTCGTCCGGTACATGGTTTCTACCCCCCGTCCTAAATTCAAGGCACTCAATTCACTATTCGGGTCAGAATTGGAGGCTTTTTTCTTTTTTTTGTTTCTTCCCGGCTTAGCAGGAATTAAAACAGGGCTATTTGGGTTCAGCCTTGATTTTTGCTTATACAGCTGGCGGATATTTTTCTGCTTCCGCTTTTCGTACAGAGAAGCAGCGATACTAGTGTGATAGCGGTGTTGAAGAATGAAGTTCAGCTCAAAGTCCACCCATTCCTGTTCGGACATGACCACATTTCGAGTGATCGTCAATTCTTGCCGAATTTTCCCACAGCGATCCCAGTATATTTTCTTGCCAAGGTGGCTAAGGTCCGCATCACAAATGATTCCTTCTAGTAAGGTCTGAGGCTGTTGAGGTACTTTGGTGGCTAGAATGCAGGTACGAATCTTGGCAATATTCTCCGCTGAATAGTTGCGTTCCTGCAGGTAAGCTTCCATGATCTGAGCGGAGCGTTCTTCGTGGCCCAAGGGCCCTTCGTTATATCCGGTATCATGAAACCAAGCGGCAATTTGCAAAATCTCTCGATCCTCGTCCGTTAGGTCAAAGCCCTCTCCGATCTCTTGTGCAGACTCTACCACCGTTTGGGTGTGTTCTAGATCGTGAAAAACGTATTCGTCGTCAATATGTTGGAGGAAGAATTCTTTGATATAATCGGAGATCTCTTCCAGGAGCGTTTGTTCTTTTATTTCCGTCATTTCTTGTCCACCAATTTTGCCTTAGAAGGGTTAGTCAGGAGTTGTTGACGCAAGGCGACTTGATCAGCGAAAGATAAGAAAAAACAGAGAGTTTAAGTGGCAACAAGTCCGTATAAAGACCTGCTTGTCTACGGGTGGCTTTTATTGCCATTCGACCTTTTTGATTTGAGGGGCTTCCGAGAGGGAAACGCTGGCTAGGGAGGTCATGGACATGATCAAGAGCTAGTTTAAAAGTCCATCAATCGGCTACGAACGGAAAATTTTATCCTGCACTTCGGTAACCCCGGATACTCGGGGCACCGGTGCTGCTCCGGTTAGGTCTCGCCCAATCGCTTCGCGGTTCACGTGCCCCAACGACCTATTGGTTTGCCCTTTAGGTCCGTTCATTCATAGGTTAGAGCTATCGGTCGCTGCATCGATACCGACGATGTGCTTACAAAAATAAATGCTCGGCATTTAAAGACGAATATCGAGCATTTGTAAAAAGTGCTGGGGCTTTACACTAATATTTGATGATCTTTTGGGTATGTATCTGTCCGTTTGTATCAATTGCTCGGAGGTAATAGATACCAACAGTCAGATTTTGGGTCAAGAGTCTGGTTTGTCCACTTGTGCTTCCTGGTTTGGAGCGTAATAATTGGCCCGTAGCGTTGAATAGTTCGATGGATGTTAATTCGGTGGGAAAATCTACCAGAATTTGATCGTGGAATGGGTTTGGTCTTACCTCTAATAAAGGGCTTTGGACGTCGTTTATAGCGGACCGATCCTCTACTTTATGGTGTTGTCCATGAATTGGATTAGATGCACTACGACAGTTAACTGTAATCGTTTGGCAAATCGTTTCGCTACAGCCGTAGCTGTCGGTTACCGTTAAGCACACTTCATGATCTAGGCCATCGAAGGAATTGTTACTGAACAGAGGGACAACTGGGCTTTCGGAGTAGTAGGTGTTTTCTGCTCCGAAGTCCCATTCCCAGGCGACGATGGCATTCCCGTTGGTGGGGGTACTTAAATCAGTGAAGATATAGTCCCATTCGCAACCCAGAAAAACTTGTTGACCAGTGAGTGGATCCACATAAACAATTGGATTATAACTCATTGGGTCAATCGTCCAAGTAAAGTCGACGCTAAAACCTGGACAACGGTCACAAGCGATTTCAACAATCTGTTGGATATTTTTTATGCATCCATTCTCATCGACGATGGTTACATCTACCAAGTAAGCCCCCGCAGTATTATAAATGTGATCGATGTAACCGGTATCACTGGAAGTGCAAGTACCATCTCCGAAGTCCCAAACAGCGTACCGGATGGGTGCTTCACTTAAGATGTTAAATTCAGTGAATCCACAATCAGGTCCTGATTGCTCAATATTGTAGGTGAGATTAAAGAACTTAGAGGAGGTGCATTGTTGCAAAGAAATATTATCGATAATAATATCGTTGGGTCCAGGATTCGGAAATTTTTCCTTAGCCAGAATCATAAAATAGTTGTATTGCTTGGTCACTGGACTTGATACAGAGATTGGATTATCCAGATCGAGGGTATACACATAGGGAGCGAAGCCATTATTGGTTCCAGGAACAAAGTTGATAATGTCTTTGGAATCAATGTGCATATAATTGACTTCCGATAAATTCAAATTATTGAGGTCGCCGATGTTAGAGGGTAGTGATTCGAGAGCTAGGAAGGATAACGATTGTAAACCCCAGTCGCTGCAAAAAGCGTGGACTGCGTAAGAAATGTCAATAACCTGCCCTGGGTAAATAGTCATAGCTTGGTAAATGCCATCACCGTCGACGTTAAAAGGGATATTATTGACTTTGGGTGCCAGTTTTACCGTTTTGCTGCCATACGGCGTATTTACAACCCCTTCACAGTTGAAACATGGATCGTTTCCAACAACTGGATTTCCAACCGCTGTTTGCCAACCATTGACGCAGTTTGTGATATTAGACTCACATTGACTGTAGAAGCAAGTTGGATCTACCAACTCAAAGCTTCCGTTTGTTATTAGTTCCTGTGCATATAAGCCAGTTCCTAGCGATAGAATGATCAATAGACAAAATGCCTTCATTCAGCTTTCAAGTTTTGGTTTGAACAAATAGGACCTACTGCCAAAGGGGGGGCAGTGGCTAATTGATGATACAACGGGGGGTAAGTAGGGATAGAAAGCATGGTTTTAGGTTGATCTTCAGACGGAAGATCAGTAGGGAAGGCTATTTTATTATGGAGCGTTTGTTTCTTTAAATCAATATAGGTGATTTGGTGGTAATCTGCCAGTGGAAGACAAATATTTCCTCTAAATATACAAAAATTATTAAGGGTGTCAGGCGTATTATCCATGTTAATATTTT
>JBCDIO010000044.1:0-11396 GCA_038748815.1 Bacteroidota bacterium | reverse complement strand
TACCACGCCGAACGACATCTTTAGTCGATAAATAGCATACCAAAAAAAGGACTTGTCATTAGATAAGTCCTTTTTTTATCGGCTTCTTACCTCCTATTTATAACCGGTGCATATTAAAGACATGAGCGGTTTGTCGCTGGGCATTAACGACTAAGAGTGGAATGATAAAAGTAACTAAAGCAAGGTATCCGAAATAGTACATCAAGCCCACAGTCAAAGCAGCCCCGAGGGCTACCCCTCCCAGAATAACCGTCACATTAGGTTTGGCAAAAACCTGATTTACATGGACCCGATTGTTCTTTCCGCATTCGGGGCAGTTGACCGTAAATTGGAGTCCTTTCTCTTGTTCCAGATCTACCCGAGTGGAGGCGTTTGAACGGATTGGCATTTCCTTTTGACAGCCTTGGCAATAACTTCTTAATGGCATACATTGGGGTTTGTGAGGATATAACTACTTAATTTTCGGGGCTGTTTTGGGTTCCTTCTTAGCCAAGGTCCACCCGTAAGCATCCCTCATCTTGTGGTATATGGCGGTGTTCTCGTAAATCCCTGCAAAAAGTTCAGCACCCGGGCCGTAGGCAAAGACGGGAATAAGAGCAGCCGTATGGTACCCCGAAGTAAAACTTCCTTTTATTTCACCCATCTTGGAGCCTGGATTAATTGCGTAACCACCGGTCTCATGATCGGCCGTTACAATGACCAAGGTTTCCCCGTCTCCTTCTGCAAACGCGAGTACCTTTCCAATTGCTTGGTCAAAATCTAACATTTCGCTAATGATATATTCGGAATCATTCGCATGTCCGCCCCAATCGATTTGGGAACCTTCAATCATTAAGAAGAACCCTTTTTGCTCATTGTGCTTATCTAAAAAAGAGGGTGCTAAAGCACTAGCCGGTACCAAGTAGTCACGGCCACTATTCACGGGTAAAGGATCATTATTAGAAGTCCAGTAGGCAAAGTTTAGGCTACTGTCCACGGGCATCTCGTTTAGTTCTCGATCAAAATAGGTCCCGGTGTTATATCCTTTTTGGCTCAGTTCCGAAACGAGGTTTCGATCATCTTCTCGCTGTGTAAAATATTTCAACCCTCCCCCAATGAGGAGATCAATCTCCGTATTGAGAAAATCGGCAGCAATCTCCGGATACATTTTTCTAGAGACTTGATGGGCAATAAAGGAGGCGGGGGTGGCATGAACAATAGTAGAAGTAGCTATTAAGCCAGTGGCTAAGTTCTTTGCTTCGGCTTCTTCTAGAATAGTGGGCAAAGCCAAGGAATCGGGGCCTACTCCGATAGCTCCATTATAGGTTTTTTCGCCACACGAAAAAGCGGTAGCACCGGCTGCCGAATCGGTAATGAGGTTATTGCTAGAATAAGATTTATGCAAGCCTACGACTGGAAATCGCTCCAAATTCAACCGATTCTCATTACTGTAAAGCCCTGCGGTAATTTGTGTGATCCCCATCCCATCACCAATCATCAGGATGATGTTTTTAGCGGGTTTAAAAGTTTCTGGAATGGGCTCTGGCTGGCTCACGGTCACTTGCTGCGGCTGATTGCAAGCACTGAGAAATAAAAATAGAGTGAGCAGATACCAATAATTTTTCATGCCGACAGCAATTAGTAGAATGGAGATGTACGCTTTACCTATTAGATTCTAAAATTAGTAAAGAGCATATTGATTACCAGGCAAAGATCGGATTATTCCTTTGAATTCAAGTTCTAGTAAAATCCCTGCAACCTTTGCGAGGGGTATTTGGCTGATATGAGTAAGTTGATCCAAATGTAAGCGGTCTTTTTCTTTTAAAGGCTCACAGATTCTTTTTTCCATTTCACTTAATTCTGTAAAAAGGGATAATTGAGGTTGGGAGAGATTCGCTTTATCCCAATTTAGTTGCTCCATTAAATCCGTAGCACTTTCAATCAATTGAGCTCGGTGCGTTTTTATTAATAAATTATTACCTGCGGCGTACTGATCACTAGGCCTAGCGGGAAAGGTAAAGACTTCTCGGTGGTAATCACTAGCCAGGTAAGCGGAAATCATACTTCCTCCTCGCTTCTTGCTTTCAACGACGACCATAGCGTCAGAGAGCCCGGCGATGATTCGATTCCGCATAGGGAATCGCTCCCGATCTGGTCTGGTTTGGCTTGGAAATTCTGATAATAAGCCCCCCTGCATCTCCATTTGTTGGGCGATACGCCGGTGATCGGGGGGATAGATTCGATCTAATCCATGGGCTAAAACGCCCAAAGTGGGTATGTCCAATTCGACACAGGTTCGGTGGGCATATATATCCACCCCGTAGGCTAGGCCACTAACCACTAGTAAGTTGGAGCTCGGTATTTCCTCTAACAGCTGTTTAACCAGATGTATACTATGAGGTCGAGGTTTGCGGGTGCCAACAATACTTAATACCCGGTCGGTATTTAAGGTCGCTGCGCCGCGAAGAAACAGTAAGATGGGAGCATCCGGAATCTGGCGTAACCGGCTTGGATAGTCTTTGTCGAGGAAGAAAAGCGGGGCTATTCCATTTTTTTCGATAAATTGGATTTCTTGCTCGGCTCGAAGAAATGCTTTCTTTTCGACAAGATCCCGGGCGATCTGATGACCGACTCCGGGTATTTTTAGGAGTGATTTTTTAGATTCTGTAAATATCTGGTCTATTGACCCACAATAACTAAGGAGCGTTTTCCCAATAATGGGACCAATTTGTGGGGTTAATACTAGAGCAAGTTGAAAAAATAATTCGTTCTCGTTCCGTTGCATAAGGACGTAGTTATTTATGGTCCAAATAAAACGGGGTCAATCGCTTGCGTTGCAGAAAGATCAAGTTACATAGAAGATGGAAAACAAAGAACCCAAACCGAAAGGCCTACTCCCTAGAATGGAACTTTTAGTGATCGGAATCTTACTGATCAGTTTTGTCTTTTGGGGAATCACCCGATGTAGTAATAACCGCCGAGAAATGAATGATGTAGAAGTTGTTGCAGTGGATTCTAGTCAGCTGATTCAAGCGGCGGCGGATTCGGTAAAAGCCGCCGAAAACCTTCAACCGAGTTTTAAGCCGGAATATTATACTCGTCTCTTTGTGACGATTGACGGGCTTAATTTACGAGCGAAGCCCGAGTTGGAGGGAGAATTATTAGTGAAGCTCCCCCTCCATGAGACGGTTTATTTTATGAATGAAGTAACCGATTCCACTTTCCAGATCAACTTAGGAAAAGAAATTGCCGATGAACCCTGGGTGAAAGTACGTTCTAAAAAGGGTCATGTTGGTTGGGTATACGGCGCTGGAGTCGATTATTACAAGTACAAACGGTCTGGAGTAGAATAAGTCTTTATACCCGAACCATTTCGTTTCGAGTATAGTACACTACTTCTTATCTAACTCCGCCAGATTGAAGTATTCGATCAATTCAATTAGACTTTCTTTCAAATTAGGTTCCGGTAGAATGCGCAGCTGTTCCATACTTTCTGCCCAGGCTTGGTAATCGTTGTCGGGTAGGCGAGCCAGCTCGGACTGCGCCTGGAGAAACTCGCTAAAGTCCCGGAAAGAAGACCATGCATTGTCGTACGCCCGCACACATTGTTCCCCTTGCTGCATCGATTTACCGGTCCAGTTATTCTGGCAGTTTAAACCGAAGTGATTATTGGTCTGTGAGAGACCAGTCCCCTGTCCCGCCTGACTAAATAGTAAAGCATTGGCTAATATAATAGAAGAAGGAACACCGTGCTTTTTTCGTTCGGAAATAGCTACCCGAGCAAATCGTTTGAGATAAGCTAATTGTTCCTCTTCGGGTATATCTCGGAGGGCTTCCCGCAAAGGGATTGCAGATTTTTCGGTAGGGCTTGAAAAGAAATCAAACACATTCTTACGTGCCTTTTTCTGCGAAGATTCATGCTGCTTGGTTGGAAGCTGCTCGGTATATTTTTCGCGCTTTGCCTTTTGCGGATGGACAACCGGGGCCGGTTGCAGCTCGGGTTGCTCGGGCGGGGGGGCTTTCAGATTAATCTGAAATTGTAAATCTTTTTGGTTTACTCCGTATAGAAGTATTCCAACAATCAGCAATTTATACCAGTTATTGCGGATGAAGGGTTGAGCAACCAATTGTCTGGCCTTGGAACTTTTTGTTTGCATAAGAACGACTTTGAAACAAATATAAAACAAATTGTTTTATAAATACGTCGTTTTGCAAACAAAAAGTTTGTCCTCCGTAGTGCTTATTGCTTCATTCCATACCAAGGCATATCCTGAATGGCGACCACACCCGGGGAATCGGCGTTTAATCGTTTGGCGCGAATAAAGGTGTCGAACCGATTTTCGGCAAAATCTGGATCAGAGCGGCGTAAACTTTCGATTTTAACTCGGCCAGTGGCATGGAGAATCTTTCCTTCCCCTAGGTAAAAGGCAACATGAGTGATTTTTTCCTTTTGCTCAGGGGTAGCTGCCCGCCCAAAGAACAAAAAATCACCAGCTTCCAGATTGGTCCAGGTAGTATCGGTAGCGATTTCTTCACCAACCCGAATTTGCTGGGAGGCATCTCTAGGAATAATCAGACCGTTGAGATAATAAACGGTTTTTGTGAAACCACTGCAATCGAACCCTTTCGCAGAAGTCCCCCCCCATAAATACGGGCGCCCCAGAAAAGATTGGGCCATGGCCATTCTCATACCATGATTGGGTCCATTAACTTGGAGCATCCACTGATCTAAACGGACCAAATCTAGTGGGCCTACAAACCCTGTACGTCCATCGGGTAACATAACGGGGAACGTTCCAGGAAAAGGAGGAGCCTCTTTCTCCAAAATGGCAACCATATTGCCGGCCACGAGATCACTAACGGGGTACAAACCACGCTTTTCCTTCATAACTACCTCCGGTCGAGTTACGATCCCTTTAGGTAATTGCTGCCAATTTGCTAATTCTTCCTCCGTTACGGACACAAAAGCTTCTGCATCGAGCCAGCCTAAATATTTGTCGGGAGCTTGGACAAAATACCACTCTCCTTCTTGCTTTAAAACGCGAATGGGCATACCCATTAATAACTGCGAAGCAAGCTCTGCACTATGCTTGGGTTTGGAGCGTAAATTGGCCACACTGAGCCGTACGATGCCCCAGGTTTGTTCCCCGAGTTCGGCACTGGGTAAGTGCAAAACATCGGAACTAGCCTTAAAGCCTAGTGCCTTTAATTGACTTTCTAGACTATCGAGAAGCTCGGGGCGGGTGGTCTCTCCGGTTAGCACTAGTTGACCAGATCGCTGTTCTGCGACCACATCGAATCGATCGACTCGACGGTCCGGAATGTGCTCTTGTTGAATACGTTCAATTGCGGTAATAATTTCCGTGGGTACTTGTGGGCTTTGACAGCCAACAAAGAACAGTAAAGAGAATACCCAAAGGGGCCATTTGGACCAAGCCATAGTGTTCCTTATTTATTCCAGAATGATCTTTTTACTCACGGTTTGCCCCTCGGTTCTTAGCACTAAAAAGTACATACCCCGTGCTAAGTCGCCCAGGAACAGTGTTCCGGTCCATTCTTCCGCTTGTTTCATACTACTTCTTTGCCAAGCCACTCGTCCTAGTGGATCAATCACTTGCCATTGAATGCTTCCACGGTAGTTATGTTCCCATCGCACCCATAGTTGGTCTTGGGCAGGATTGGGTTGTACGTCCCAAACTCCTTCTAACTTATTTCGGTAGACCGAGTTGACGTAGGTAACGGTAGCTACGTTGCTGTAAAGAGAAGTGTCGGTGTTATTGAAAGAACGAATGCGGTAATCCAACCCGTTAGCGTCGACGGTAATATCTTCATTAAAATTGGTTACATCAGCCGCCACAAAGCCTACTTGCTCAAACGTATTTTGACCACTTGGGCTGCGTTCGATCAAGAAACCCGTTTCGTCGTTGGTATTATCTGTCCAACTTAGGGTTACCTCTTCTCCGTTTGGTGTAAAAGCTGCTAACTGAGTGGGGCCCGCAATGCCTGAACATTCTGTATTGATATAGTTGTGTACAGAATCACGCATAGCTTCGAGGGTTGGGTAGAAAGTATCCCCTGGACAAGCCGTGGCGCACCCGTCGCGATGGCCAGAAATATGGAATAAGCTCAGGCCAGAAGAGCCGTGGAAAGAAAAATCAAGGGGATCAATAGATTCTTGGCAGCATTTCCAAGCAAGAAGCTCTTTCAGGCTGGTCTGGGCGTTCGGGGTTGGGAGAATGTCTGTATAGGTACCCAACATACAAACCCCCATGGTACCGCCATTGGTACCGCAAAAATGAGCCCCTTGCCAGTTATCTCCCCGGCCTTGGTATATGACGCCGTTGGCGTCAATTAACCAGTTGTATCCTATGTCATCCCATCCGTTTGAATTGACGTGGAAGTTCCAAATGCTTCGAACGACGGCAGCCCAATCGGAAGAGCTATTTACCCCGGCCGAGTGGTGTACAATTAAATGAGTTACTTCTGTGAAAAAGGGCGTGGGATCCATTGGGCAAGAACCATCTGGACACCAGTCCAATCGAGCGGCGAACCCTGGCTGCGGACAAGGACAGAAATCCCGGTTACTATGGACAACGTTGGGGCTGGGATTTTGATCGCTATACCCAGGATTATAAAAGTCCACACGAATCCGATCAAAATCGTGTGGTTGAACGGAACGTAGCCGGTAGGCTGATACTTCGTTGCTGATATAAAGCAAAGGACTCAGTGCTTGTGGAGCTGCCAATGTATGGTGGTGATCCTCGGCTACGGGTTTCCAGGGGGTCCATACTCCGTTGGCTTGGAAGCTGATCTCCAAGCTCGCCTGTTCGTGACTAGATTCCCAAAGAATAGCTACCGTATAAAAAGGGCCTTCTTCCAGTTGGGGAATATTTCTTTCCAGCTGTAGTTCACTCGCGGTAAAACTCGTCTGAGCAGGAAGGAGTTCTATCTGTTGGAATTGTGCCCACCCGGGGGTGAGTAGCAGTGTGCTGACTAGTGTAGTCAGTATCCATTGGTGCATTATAGGCATAAAAGAGCGATTTGTTGGTCGGCTGAAGTAGTAATGGTCTAGGCCGTTCTTTGCGGGTTAATCGTCGGCTGCCGCTTTCAGTTTTTCGGTATTCTCATGCAAAATGAGTGCTTCGACAATCTGTTCAATACTGCCTTCCATGACTTTATCCAAACTGTATAAAGTCAGATTGATCCGGTGATCGGTTACCCGGTTTTGTGGATAGTTATAGGTACGGATCTTACCGGCACGGTCGCCAGTACCCACTAAGGATTTTCGTTTACTGGCTACTTCGGATTCGTATTTCTCTCTCTGGACATCGTGAATCTTAGCGATCAAACGATTTAGAGCGATCTCCCGATTTTTAATTTGAGAACGCCCATCTGTACTTTCTGCCACAATACCCGTTGGTAAGTGCGTAAAACGCACCCGGATTCGGTTTTGTTAACGTGCTGTCCACCGGCTCCACTCGAACGGAACGTATCGACCTTGAGGTCTACTTTTTTGACGTTGACATCTTCCATTTCTAGCTTAGGCATTACCGCTACGGTGGCTGCGGAGGTATGTACGCGGCCCTGCGATTCTGTTTTTGGAACGCGTTGTACACGGTGCGCTCCTGATTCAAACTTCAGCGTACCGTAGATATTTTCTCCGCTAACTTCTAAGACAATTTTATTGTAACCACCAACGGTCCCTTCGTTTACACTAACGACTTCTACTTTCCAGTTGCGGGTTTCGAAGTATCGAGAATACATGCGGTAGAGGTCTCCGGCAAAGATGCTGGCTTCGTCTCCGCCCGTACCCGAACGAATTTCGAAGATCACATCTTTTTCGTCTTCCGGGTCTTTCGGAATGAGTAAAAATTTAAGCTTTTCCTCTAGTTCTTCTCGTTGGGGTTGGAGTTCTTCTAACTCTTCGGCTGCCATCTCTTTCATATCGGGGTCACTCAGCATTTCTTGTGAGGTTTCGATATTGCCGAGTACTTCTTTGTATTCTTGGAATACTTCGACGATGGCCTTTAGGTCTTTATATTCTTTGCTTACCTTTTTGTAGCGAGACATATCACTGATCACCGATGGATCAGCCATCTGTTCTTCCAGATAATTAAAACGATCGACTAGTGCGTCTAATTTATCGAGCATATGCAGGTTTCTTTAATCGAGTTCGCAGGTGTAAGTAGAAAAAGGATGAGTGGGTATATACCTAAAGAAAAGTGGTTTGGGTATATAAAACTAAATAAGTGTTAAGCTAACGGAATTGGCAGATCACCAGAAAAGGAGCTAAAAACATCTTTTGCTTTATTTGTAGACCAAAAATACGATAACATTCGCCAATGGAACAAGCTTTCCTTTGAAAGCGCGTACATTTGGATGTTTTTTCTAAATAAGCCGCGCTATGTCAAGAATTAAATGGTTGTTTGCCCTGGTTGGATTAATTGTCGCTTGTCAATCGGGCCCTGATTTGTACACACCTAGTGGTTTAAAGCGTTTGGGGCCTAATGAAACGATACAGCGGTTTAAGCAAGGACAATTTATTGGAGAGCAAACGGTAATTAAGGATAGCTTAGGGAATGAACTGGACTATCAGACCTTCGCTCAGATGAATGACAACCGCTTTTTTGCGGATCAATACATCAATGCAAAAGGAGAAGTGATAGAACTAGTAGTGCGGGGATTTCGTCCTAGTGATCAACCTTTAATCGATTCTTTGGCTAAACTGATGCAGGAGCGTAACAACCGTTTGTCTCCGGTACCGGTAGATTGTGCCACTGTTCGCGATACCTTACAATGGGTATACGAAAGAGACCAGGGGATTCGCGATGGAAAGCTTCCTTTTGATGCTAGAATAGATCGGCTTAATCAAGAGATCGTTGCTAGTATTATTGACAAATGTGGATTTCCGCAAAGAGCTGTCTTTGGGGATACTGCTTTGGCAGCCATCTTTTTGGTTGTACAACACGGGGAAGCCCCTCTGCGTGCGCAGCTCTATCCGGTTATTGTCGCCGCGATGCAACAAGGAGAATACGCTGCTTCACAAATTGCGCTCATGGAAGACCGGATCCGGATGGACCAAGGATTACCCCAGAAATACGGTTCCCAAATTATCAAAGAACCCACCACGGGGGCTTGGGCCGTTTATCCTATTGAAGAACCGGAGCGTGTCGATTTTTACCGGGATAGTGTTGGTTTGGAAGGCTTAGCAACCTATTTAAATCGATTTGGCCTCCTTCCACCAAAATAATTATCAACGGCATGCCTCAGATCCTTTTGATTGAGACGAGTACAGATGTTTGTTCGGTTGCACTGGCGCAGGCTGGGCGGATAGCGCATACGGTATTTGCTCCGGGATTCTTTACCCATGGCAGCCAGATTACCCTCATTATTGAGCAGTTATTGGCAGAATCGGGTAGTTCTTTATCCGCATTAGATGCCATTGCAGTGGGTACGGGTCCGGGATCGTACACGGCTTTACGGGTTGGCTTATCAGCGGCCAAAGGATTGTGCTTTGGTTTATCTCGGCCTTTGCTAGCGGTACCTACTTTGGAGGCAATGGCAAGCGGTATGATCAACGCAACAGAGGGGGCTTTTTCTCGGTATGCGCCCATGTTAGATGCGCGCAGAATGGAAGTGTATACGGCTCTTTTTACGGAGGATATGCAACGGATCGAAGCCGATGTAGCTCTGGTTGTTGAGGACACTTTGTACGCAGAGCATGTACAGGCATCTAGCCCCATTTGTTTAGGTGGGCCCGGTGCTGAAAAAACCAAGGTGATTTTATCGGCAGAAAAATTCTCTTGGACGCCCCTTGAAATGTCTGCATCCCTACTGCTGGAAGGGGCCCAAAAGCGCTTTTTAGCGAAGGATTGGGCAGACCTCGCCTACCTTACACCCTCTTACATCAAACCGCCTAACATTACAAAGTCGAAAAAAAAGTGGTTTTAGGGATAGGGTTTGAAAACCAGCCGACGTTGGCCCCCTAAAATTTGGTAACCCGCCTAACAATTAGAAATTATATATTATTGGGACCTTTCATTTATGCAAGAAACCTCTTTTTTTTGTGTTAAAGAATAATGTATTACACATTAAAATAATTGCACAATTATAAAAAGCTGAGGGTCCCTCGGCGGACCTACTAAAACCAATCATACGTTTATGAGAAAGCAAAAGGATGAGTCCGTAACGCTACAAAACGGAAAGGACGAAATTCAACTGGACTACACAGAACTCCGAAAAGCAGTCTTAGTATTACGGGCAATCAATCACAAACTTCGTCAACGGATCGTAGACCTCTTAGAGGAAAATGAGAAAATGACCGTCACCGATATTTACATCAAACTTCGGCTAGAACAGTCAGTTGCTTCTCAGCATTTGGCTATCCTGCGACGCGCCTCTGTGGTAGATACAGAACGACAAGGAAAATTTATTTACTACTTCCTGAATAAGGATCGCTTAGCACAGATATCTCGTCTGGTCGACGAACTATCGGTATAAATTTCTTGGATCTCCTCCCTGGCCACTTTCTCCCTTGGCCTAAGTCCGGCATTCAGATGCACCTGCTATTATTTTCTGGATGCCGGATTTTTTCCCCTCTACTTAACAATTATTACACGGGCTTACAAACGGCCCGTCAGAGGTTAGACAAAGACCAAATTTTCTCAAAGAGGAAGCACGATGTTTGACCTTTGAAAGACGGAAAGTTACTGATATTCAGCGTTGTTTAGCGGTAGCTTTTTGATTCTATTTAGAATAATTTGCATATTTGCTTAACGAGTATTAGAAAACAACTTAACTTCTATGAGAAAGGCTAAGGTAAACATCAACAGCGATCGGTTACAGAACGCTGTTGAGATTCTACGGGCGTTGGCGCACCCGTTACGGATGAAAATTCTAGAATTCATCGATCAAAACGGAACTATCAACGTCAACAAAATCTACAACACACTAAACCTCGAGCAATCGATCACTTCTCAGCATTTGCGTATTTTACGGATGGCCGGTTTGGTTATCACACAGCGGGAAGGAAAATTTATCCACTACAGCATTAATTACGACAAGGTTGGCAATTCGGTTACTGCCATCCACCACTACTTGGAAGAGACAGCAGAGTAGATCGGGCCGCTACACACCCGACTTGCTACGAAATGTGTTTGAAACCAGATTGAGCGTCAAGGAGGCTTTGTATTTTCAAACGGACAATCTTCAGACACCACAAAAAAATCCCGAGTTGCTTTAGTGACTCGGGATTTTTTTTGTGCATTCTAACCAAGAAAAGGATTTATCCTTCCGTAGTCGGTTTGGATTCTTCACTAGACTCGTCTTCTACTTCTTCCAAGGATTCCTTTTCAGTTACTTCTTCTGCTTTTTCTGCGGCGGCTTCTTCCTCGGCGTTAAAGAATTCGCGGTAGAAC
>JBCDIO010000043.1:0-11483 GCA_038748815.1 Bacteroidota bacterium | reverse complement strand
CACTATTGATCGGAGGTTTTGTGTTAAGTCGGGCCTTACTCATTGGATTTGTGCTCAATCTATTTCTTCGGGCCATCTGGCTAGCTTATCTAGGCATTCAATTTACCTTTCCGGATGACATTAAGGCGGATAACCTGCGTTACAACCAATTTTATCAGGATCGCTTAGATGCTCAACCTACTACTATCCAACGAATCATGCGTTTGGAGCACGCTGCCAGCTTAACCTACTCTTTTGCCATCTTACTTACCCTGATGAGTTGTGGCGCCTTTCTGCTCAGTGGTCTAATTTTCCCGATTCTTGACCGTTTAAACCTATCGGTCTTGCAGAGTAATTATACTGGTTATTACATTTTCTTCCTGATCATATTAATCATCATGGGTGGTATTGATCAACTTGTTTTCCGCTGGTTTGGACGCTGGACTTCGCTTAGCCGGATCTACTACCCAATACACCGGCTTTTGTATTGGGTAGGCCTGCAATTTTTGTATAAGCGAGAATGGCTCACGCTCCTGTCCAATCAGATGCGCTGGCGGGTCAACCTGCTCTTTCTCGCGTACATATTATCCGCATTTACGATTTCTCTAGCGGAAGTGAGTCAGTTTGTTAATCTGGGAGGTATTTCCTTTTCCACCTGGGATCAGCGTGATTTTCGAGGGCTACCGACCCTACAAGTGGTGCGGGCTCCCGCTTACGAAACCCTGTTAAAAGATAGCCCGGCAACGAAGGTGGTACGTGCTTCCATCCAAGCCGAAGAGATTGCCGATCCGTTTATACGCTTATTCATTGTGTATTGGAAAGATATGGATGATGGACTTGATTCCATATTTAACGAGGTTGGATACCTCACCACTTCCGATCAATTCTCGGAAGACCGGGAGATATATCCTAACGATAAGAAACTGGCTATTGCCCTCGATCAGTTCTTCAACGTTCAAATTGATCAGGCTACCTATCCGACCGTTGGGTGGTCTATGCATCGGCACCCCAAAACAAAAGAAAGAGGTTTCATCGGTTACATCCCCATCGATTCACTCCCCGTCGGACCTCATTTACTAGAATTAACGTACCCTTATCTAGACGAGGGAACTTGGGAGCAAGATGACGTCCATGCTATTCCATTCTACCGGTATTGAGATTTGTTCTATACCCAAAGCGCGTTGTTTTGGGTATAAACTTGGTCAAAATGAACCCGATTCCTTACTCGGAGTCGATTTTTTAAACGAGAATCGTCAATTTGCGGGCAACCTATACGTCTACGCCCCAATTACTCGGAGTGAGGTCTCGTAGACCTAAGGGGTTTAGCAAAAACTTATGCAAAAACGTCAACTTTTTTTACAACATGTAGCCCAAACGAGCCCCTTTCCGCTGGCCATCGAAATTGTCCAATCGGAAGGTATGTACCTATACGATGAGCATGGAAAAGCCCATTTAGACCTCATCGCCGGTATTGGAGTCAGTGCCCTAGGGCATCGGCATCCCGCTGTGACGGAAGCCGTAAAAGCTCAGCTCGATCGGTATCTACATACGCTGGTTTACGGAGAGTTTATTTTATCTCCTCAGGTAGAATTAGCCAGCTTGATGGCCGAGCACTTGCCCGATCCGCTCGATAGCGTCTACTTTGTAAATTCTGGCTCCGAAGCAACCGAAGGGGCTATGAAATTAGCCAAACGTTTCACGGGGCGTGGAGAGATCATTGCGGCTAGGCTTGCCTACCACGGCAGCACCCAAGGGGCCGCTAGCTTGATGGAGCCAACCACTTTTACCCAACCCTTCTACCCCCTTCTCCCCGGCATCCGACACATTGACTTCAATTGCTGGCAATGTCTAGAACAGATTACCGAGCGTACCGCCGCGGTTATTTTAGAAACGGTGCAGGCAGAATGGGGTGTCCGTCGTCCGGCCCCCGGATACCTCAAAGCCGTAAAAGCTCGCTGTGAAGAAGTTGGGGCCTTGCTCATTCTGGACGAAATACAAGCAGGCTACGGAAGAACCGGAAGTCTCTGGGCTTTTACTCAATACAATGTAGTCCCAGATATTCTATTATTGGCCAAGGGAATGGGGGGCGGTATGCCCATTGGAGCATTTGTGGCAGCTAGGGAGGTGATGTCTACGCTGAGCCATGATCCCCTATTGGGGCATATTACCACTTTTGGGGGACACCCCGTTTGTTGTGCCGCAGGTTTGGCAACCTTACAAACACTATTGGCCGAACCGTACATTGAAGAAGTACAACAGAAGGCGCAACGGTTTAAAGATCAATTGGTCCATCCGCAGATTCGAGATGTCCGGAATGCTGGCCTTTTGATGGCCGTCGAATTGAGCGATTTTGCAGCCGTCCAAAAAGTCATTCAGTACGCCTTGCAACACGGGGTAATCACGGATTGGTTCCTCTTTAATGATCGGAGTTTACGCATTGCTCCTCCCCTAATTATCAGCGAAGAAGAAATCGATCAAGCAGTGGCTATTATTCTTGCCGGAATGGATCAATTATAAGCCCTGAAAACGCAAAAAAAGAGTGACCAATATCACCCTTTTCGGCTATCGATTTAAAAAAACTTCCAGCTTACAAAATAAAAAAGCCGGGTAGTTGGATAGTAGTGAAAAACACGTACCTTTGCACCGATTTTTAAATCCTTTTGTTAAATCAGCTATACTCAAGCAATTATGGCAAACATCGGACGAGTAAAGCAAGTTATTGGCCCAGTAGTCGACGTAAGTTTCGTTGATGAAGGTGCCAAACTACCTGAGATCTTTAATGCTTTAGAAATTACCCGAGATAACGGGGATAAGCTTGTACTAGAAGTACAGCAGCACTTAGGAGAGGAAAGTGTACGTGCAGTTGCAATGGATTCTACCGACGGTCTAACCCGTGGAGACCAAGTAGTAGATACCGGAAAAGCAATTGCTATGCCTGTTGGTAACGCTATCAAAGGCCGCCTTTTCAACGTAGTAGGAGACGCTATCGACGGTCTTCCACAAGTTGAGCGTGGTGCCGATGCCCTTCCTATCCACCGTAAACCACCTACTTACGAAGATCTTTCTACCGAGAAAGAAGTATTGTACACAGGTATCAAAGTGATCGACTTGATCGAACCTTACCTAAAGGGAGGAAAGATCGGTTTGTTCGGGGGTGCTGGTGTAGGTAAAACGGTATTGATCCAGGAGCTGATTAACAACATCGCGAAAGGATACGATGGTATTTCTGTATTTGCCGGTGTCGGTGAGCGTACTCGGGAAGGAAACGACCTGATGCGAGAGATGCTAGAAGCAGGTATCATCAAATACGGCGAAAAGTTCTTGCACTCTATGGAAGAAGGCGGATGGGATCTGTCTTCAGTCGAGTTGAAAGACTTGGAAGAATCCAAAGCAACCTTCGTATTCGGTCAGATGAACGAACCTCCTGGTGCACGTGCACGGGTAGCGCTTTCTGGTTTGACCATTGCAGAATACTACCGGGATGGTGACTTAGACGATCCAACCGGCGGACGGGACATCCTGTTCTTCATCGATAACATTTTCCGTTTCACCCAAGCGGGTTCTGAGGTATCAGCTCTTCTTGGACGGATGCCTTCAGCGGTAGGTTACCAGCCAACCCTGGCTACCGAGATGGGTCTGATGCAAGAGCGGATTACTTCTACGAAGCGTGGATCAATTACCTCTGTACAGGCGGTTTACGTACCTGCGGATGACTTGACGGATCCAGCTCCAGCGACTACCTTCTCTCACTTGGATGCAACGACGGTACTAAGCCGGAAGCTAGCAGCGATTGGTATCTACCCAGCGGTGGATCCTCTAGATTCTACTTCTCGGATTTTGGACCCAGCGATCATCGGTGACGAGCACTACGGTACCGCTCAGCGAGTGAAAAACATCCTTCAACGTTACAAAGAATTGCAGGATATCATCGCCATCTTGGGTATGGAAGAATTGTCTGACGAAGATAAGATGGTCGTACACCGCGCACGTCGGGTACAACGTTTCTTGTCTCAGCCATTCCACGTAGCCGAGCAGTTTACCGGTATCCCAGGTCTTTTGGTACCGATCGAAGAGACTATCCGTGGTTTCAACATGATCATGGACGGTGAGGTAGACGAATACCCAGAAGCAGCATTCAACTTGAAAGGTACGATCGATGATGTGATCGAATCTGGTAAGAAGATGCTTGCAGAGGCTGCGGCCTAATTGCCCAAATAATAATCGACGATTATGAATATCACGGTGCTAACACCCGATAAGCAAATCTTCAAGGGGCCAATCGTTTCGATCAAAGTTCCCGGAACGAATGGACAATTTCAGGTGCTGAAAAATCACGCACCCATCGTTTCTTCTTTGAGTGAAGGAAATATCGAGATTGTCACTTCTTCTGGCGAATATGAGTTCTACAACGAAGAGACTTCTTCTATTGAAACTGCGGAAGCAGCTGGTGCGAAAATCTCTTACCAGATCAAAGGTGGTTTCATCGAAGTATTGAACAACGAAGTTTCTCTATTGGCTCAACTACAGAGTTAAAAACATCCTTCGGGATGCTTACCGATACAAATGACAAAGCCGCTCCGAAATTCGGAGCGGCTTTTTTGTTGCTAGCTAGAAACTATAACAGTTATTCATTGACGATCGCCGCCTGCATGCGGGCTTCAATCTCTTCTACTTCAATGGGAATGGCCGCCATTAAATCTTTCGGCCCCTGGTCGGTCACTAAGATATCATTCTCGATGCGAATGCCTAGGTTCTCCTCTACAATATAAATGCCGGGCTCACAAGTAAAGACCATACCCGCTTGTACCGGGTCATAGCGGTTGGCCAAATCATGCACATCCAAGCCCAAATGGTGGGAGGTGCCATGCATAAAGTATTTCTTGTAGGCCGGATATTTTGGATTCTGATTCTTCACGTCTGTCTTATCCAAAAGGCCAAGTCCTAGCAATTCACTTTCCATCATCTTACCGACCTCCCGGTGGTATTCATCCAGGTGAATGCCCGGAACCAAAAGTCCTTTCGCTCCTTTAAACACCCGCAGACAAGCATTATATACGGCTTTTTGCCGCTCCGTAAATCGGCCACTTACCGGAATGGTGCGCGACAAGTCCGCGGCGTAATTGGCATATTCTGCCCCGAAATCCATCAGGAGGATATCTCCGTCTCGGCACTGCTGGTTATTATCGATGTAGTGCAGCACACAAGAGCCGGCTCCACTGGCAATAATGGGCGTGTAGGCATGTCCAGAAGCTCGATTAGCTAGAAAAGTGCGGGTAATTTCTGCTTCAATTTCAAACTCCCAAACATTGGGGCGGGTGAAGGACAAGACCCGGTCGAAAGCCTTTTTGGTAATATCGATGGCGGTCTGGATCAATTCGACTTCTAGGTCAGACTTGATCATGGCCAGTTTCTTTAGTATTGGCTGAGACCGGAGCAATTGATGGGCGGGATACTGCTTTTGTACCTTATGCGCGAAACGCAAATCCTGGGAAGGAACCTCCGAATGGAAGCGATCATTTTCATTGTGATTGATATAAACCCCATCGGAGAGGATAATCAACTCATTCAGAATATTCAGCAGATCATCTAGCCAGAATACCTTTTCCACACCAGACACCTGACGCGCTTGTTCTTTGGTATACTTCTCGCCCTCCCAACGGCGGATATACTCGTCCGTTTTCTTGATAAAGACCACCTCCTGAAAGCCATCTTTAACACAGTCTGGATAGAGCACCAGGATAGTTTCCTCCTGATCGAGACCACTGAGGTAAAAAAGATCCGAATTCTGACGAAAGGGAAAAAAGGCATCCCCATTGCGGGGCATCATGTCGTTGGAGTGGAAAACAGCCAAGGTATTGGGCTGCATTTGCTGTGCAAATCGACGGCGATTCTGCACAAAAAGTTGGTTAGAGATTGGCAAATACTTCATGAAAACGGGCACATTCTTAGTGGACAAAAAACGCTTGCCGTAAAAATGCGAAAAAATCACCCAAAACGAAGGCTTCTTGTTTTATTCTTGACGCTGAATTGATCGAATGGTCGGAGCCATTTACAGTTTTTCGTCGACTTCAACCAGCACGGCATCATCGTATTCACCAAACCACTGCTGTAAACGAAGACGGGCCTGTTGTTTCACTTCGTCATTTACGTAAGCACTGATCGTTACTAGGCCAAACATCAAAACGCCAATATCATCCGTATAGCCAAGAAAAGGAGTGAGATCTGGCAAGGCGTCAAAAGGAGCGATGAAGTATCCAATCATTCCCAGAATGATATTCTTAGCCCAAAGGGGCGTGTCTTTACGCCGAAAAGAAAAGTACAAAAGAAGAACTACATAAACCGTCTTGACACCTGCTTGTCGGCCGAAGCGTTTCAGCTTTCCCCAGAAAGAACGCTCCGAAAAATGCGGCTTATACGATTCGATTTCCTCCAGTTTCTGCTTCTTATCTTTCTTATTCATCATTGGTTCGTTTTAGAACTCGCTTTCCTGGGTTCAATTCCAAGATAAGGAATTCTTCTTGATCATATTGAATGGCGTACGACCGGCCATCTACCGAAAAGACTCCAGCATAAGGACAAGCCTGTGGAAATAAGTCCGTTGGGAACCAGGCATCTTTCATCTGATTATTAATCAACAGAAAAAGGCCCTCTTCATCTCCATTCGTGGCAAAACGTTCCAGGTCTCCTTTCCAAAGTTCGGTGCCTATTTGTTGGAGCAAGGTTTCATGTAGCTCCCGCACCTTCCCTTGAGACGGTGTGCCGATCTCATTCACTTGTAAAAGGGCTTCGTGGGAAAATGGTTCTTTGGAGTCGTTCTCCAAGCCATAACGCACGATACACTCGCCGATATTACCTGCTCCATCTAAAAAGTAGACAGATCGAGCGTTCCAATGTTCAAACCATTGGACGAACTGTCCCGGGGATACTTCCAAGAGCGGCATTCGCTCGGCCAACCACGTTTGGGCGGCTTCGATCTGATTAGCGGGAATCAGGAAGCAATAATGATACAACCAAGCCTGGGTATCTGCTACCCAAGTCAATTGAGTAGAGCCTACTTGAACGGTAAAAGAATCCGTCGTCTCAGAAGTAAGGGGAAGTTCGAGCGATTGGGTATAGAAGCCTTTTTGTTCTTCTAGTTGGTTGGTGTAAAGCGTGAGTTTTTCAATCTTCATCCATTGGCTTTCCAATAAAACAAAAGTACGCCACAAAAAGATGAGGAGCAGATTGACTAGAATCCCGCCTCGGACGCTATAGCCGCATCAATTTGATCCCGCAAACGACTGGCATCTAGATTATTCGGGTCAAGAAAATAGGCAAAATCGGCGTACTGCTTGGCTTTAGCTAAACTGTCCATATCGAAGTACAAATTGGCATATACGGTATGGGATTTTGGTAGTGCGGCGTTATCCAATTCCCGTTCAAGCTGCACTGCCATTTCCATGGCACCTTCGTAATCCTCTAACTCAGTCAACAAAGCAGACCGGTAACCCAATAGGAAAGGGTTGTTCATTTGCTCTGAGGTACTCAATAGATTAATGGAGTCCAAAGCCAATGCTGGCCCCTCAACCGCATGCAGAATTTCGATATACTCACACTTGATATAAATCTCTTCCGGAAACGCCCGAATGACTTCCCCAAAATTTATTTTAGCTAAATCGAGTACTTCGTAGAGCCGATTACCCGCCGCTTCGGTTTGATTTTGCTCCCGTAGGTTCGTGTATTCCACCAAGCCGATATACACGTCCAGAATAGCTCGTTCTGGCCCTGAGAATGATGGTAGTTCCTCTTCCAATTCGGTGTAGAGTTCTAATCGTTCTTCTAAGTCCGTGGTCACCCTTGCCAATACGGATTTCCCCAGCGTAAAGCTATTATCAAACGAAACGGCTTTACGAAAAGAAGCTTCCGAAGCGGAGTATTGCCCATAATCCATGATTTCTTGCCAGCCTTGATAATAGTAGTATCGGGCAGAATCACTAGAGGTGCTTATCGGAAATCCGGCGGGCGGCGTAGGTTCCTCCGCACAACCCCAAGCCAAGCCTAGGCTGGCCAATAAAAACAAAACGGGAAGCAAGTTGGGGTTTTGCATAGGAATGATATTGTGCTAAGAGCCCTGTAGTTCGGCTAACATGGCCTTATATACTTTCAATCGACGGCGATTAAGACCATAAGTACCCGTAGTGAAGGTAGTATACGAAAAGTAAACAATGGCAATGACCGTTAAGGCGACCAAGGCCCATTGCTGTTGAAAAAAGACTAGTGAAATAGCGTAAGAAATGAGTAAGGGAATGCCGATCTGGACATCTCGCTTCATCACCATTTGGGTCTCCTCTATTTTCTTTTCCAAGCTACTGACCGTCCACGACTGTTCGAGCAGAGCTGATCGATCTTTATTCGGTAAGATCTTACTTATACTTTGAATTTTCTTTCGGTTCAACTTCGTCATAACCTTCGAATCTTATTCTTCTTCTATTGGACCTAAACCCATTCCCGAACGAAATCCAGCTACGATTAGGAAAGCCCAAAAGTACTTTATCGCACGATTAATTCGGTCTTGTTGTAGTAAACGATTAGAGCAAATCACTCCCAATCCCTGGGCACTTAAAACGACCCTGTGGGTGAGAAACATTAGAATATCATTGAGGCCGATATGCGAAGAGGATGAAAAAATATAGGTTATCCTTCGAACTTCTTTGTAGAGATCCCAAACGATGATTACTAAACTTAGAAGACCAAGGAGTTTACGTTGTGTACTCCGATCCATGCGTGCCTAGTTGGTTTTATCGCCGCCAACGTTCGGTCAGTAACTTATCTACATCTCCGGCTACCTCTAATCCGGCGTGGCGACCCGTTTCTTCAAAGATAAGTTGATCGCGATCAAAAAAACGAACGTGGATGGTAGATTGTAGACTCTCGTTCACTTTGCCCGTCATGGCACCGGAGATGGGAGAAATCAAGTTACCCCCTTCTGCTTGTTGCCCAATCAGCTCTAGCCGATACCGCCGGTCTTTAAACTTGACCTCTACTTTCTTTCCTTCTAAAGAAGCTTGCATCATGGCCCCGGTGTAGGTCGCAAAGCGGTACAACTGCCCTTCGTGGAGAAAACCGACGATATACCCCACGAAGTGTGAACCCAACCAGGGGATATTCGCTACTGAAGCCATTAGGGAAGTTCCGGGGCTACTCGCAAAATGATTGGTCTGCGTCCAAATCCAGGCAGAAGGGAAAGACACGCCCCAGTCTTTTTCCATATAGCCTTTTCCACCGTCAAAAGAAACAGACTCCCCGTACACTTCTAGGTTCCCCCGCAAGGCGTGCCCCATACTTACTACCCCGTGGTAGCATTGCATAAAGGGTACAAAAGAGAACCAGCCCATGATGCCAGGGGCTCCGAGCATTTTAGGCCAGGGGTGGATATTGGGCATTTCAATCGTTCCTTTCAACTCCGGAAGATCTAAATGCACCTTATTCGCTGAAAAATAATTTCCGGCTAATTGCACGGAGAAACCATCGGGGGACGGTTGGAAAGCCTCAGCGGGATACTCATGGTAGGCCGTTTTGCATTGCATACCGTCTAGTACCTGAATGAAGGCGTGTTTTTCTCCGTTGGGGCCCATAGAAATGCCCGGAATGACAGCTACAGCATATTGCTCATCCGGAGAGACCATCTTGCAATACCAGCCTTCGAAGTAATTCTCCATTCTTCCCCACCCATGGTACATATCGGGATTCCAAAGCGCTTTCCAGCGGCGACTACGGTCTTGCAAAGTCATGGTTCAGGTTTTATACACCAAGAAATGGGGAGCATGCATCTAAACTAGAGAACGTCGAGATCTGCCATTCTTAAAACTAACAGAAAAGATCATGAAAAGATCACTGCGCGCCCGGTCGGTGGACCACTCGGCGAACTCTGGCTCTATGGCCGATATCGCGTTCTTACTACTCATTTTTTTTATGCTTTGCACCAAGATCATGAGCGACCAAGGCATCTTGGTCAAGCTTCCACAGTGGGTCGAAGAACCCATCAGCTTTCCACTTCCCGAAAACCGGGTTTTCACCGTAAATATTAATTCGCAAAATGAAATCCTCGTGGAAGGAGAACGCGTAGAAGCTCGAGATATTAGAGCCGCAGCAAAAAGCTTTATTCTTTCTCCCGAAAGAAGCCCTAACAAGGCGGTAGTGAGTATTCAGAATGACCGCGGTACTCGCTACGAAACCTATCTAGCCGTGTACAATGAATTACGGGCAGCCTACCGAGAGATCAGAGAAGAGGCCGCTATCCAGACGTATGGCAAAGCATTAGATCGGTTGACCAAAGCGGAGAAAAAAGACCTCTACAAAACCTATCCGATCGTCATTTCCGAGGCCGAGCCTACCGAACATTAAGGGCTAGTCTGGAGATCTAATTGATAATCTGTTCCACATCAACCATCGCATAGATCATGCGGTTGATATCACTGTTATTGAGTTGGAGCTTACCCCTCAAAGTGACCGGCTGAGCCGTGTAGGGAATCTCGTCTTTGGCATAGATTTCCATCACGGTTTCTGGTCCCGCACCACCGCAGAAAAAGCACATATTATACGGAAAGGCAGAGAAGATAAACTCTTTGTGGTTTTTGTATCCTTCTACTGGGATGATATAGCCCTTTACCTCGACGGTCTTCCCTTCCAGGGCTAGCACATCGTTGCTAAATACCGGCACATCCACTTTGAAGCCCATGAGTTCGTCGTATTCTTTCTTATAGGTGATCTTACTGAGGGTCTTCCAAAGGCTGATACTGCTTTGTGCGGCAGAAGTAACCGCGAAGGTCAAAATCAGCGCGAGAGTACAAATTGATCGCATGACTTATTTTACTTTAAGAGCGTGTTCTAAATGATACATGATGTCTTCCCCGGCGGTCGGTCGAAAGCGAAAGATCCCTTTTAGCACGATAGGATCATCCGAATACTCTACCTTGGCGTTACTCTCCATAATTACTTCTATCACGGATTCTGGCCCTGCCTGACCGCAGAAAAAACACATATTATAGGGATAGGCAGAGAACATGAAATGACTCTGCGCTTTTTTTCCAGACAAAGGAATAATATATCCACTCACTTCTACTTCTTTCCCATCTAAGGCTTCCACTAGTGGGCGAAAGCGACCTTTTCCTCCGGCCATACCACCGATACCATCCGATTCGGCGTACTGCCGTTCGTATTTCATCATGGCCAGCGTACTCCAGATATTCTTTTCCTGGGCCTGGAGGGTCACCAAGCCCGTAAATAAGAAGCTAAGAAGTAAAATTATACGCATTGAATGCAGGCTTTTCTTTTTGTTTAAACGCAGCAATCCGAGAAATGGCTATTAAAGCCTTGTTAATTCTCGGGCTTTCGTAGTAAATCCACTTAAAAAAGGCTTCGCAAGGTACCAAATTTATAGCCTATCCGCTCGGTTTGATCTATAGGTGTACAGGAAGCCTGTCCCGAGTACTCGGGATCAGGCGAGAGCTCAAAGAAGATGAAAT